>JAPKBK010000055.1 GCA_028823435.1 Flavobacteriales bacterium | reverse complement strand
GAGATTCCATGACGACTAAGATACTTACTAAGACACTAAAGAGGCTCGTACTATCACCTCTTACAGCATTATATGCTGTAGCTTTAGTGATACGTCATTTTTTCTATGATTCAGGATTTCTGAAAAGCCAATCCGGCGCAATACCTACACTCGTCATTGGAAACATCCATGTGGGAGGAACTGGAAAAACACCACACGCGTCTGCCTTCCTTTCAATATTGTCAGAAAAATTAGGCGGAGCACAACACGTCGCCTTATTAAGCCGGGGGTATGGAAGGAATACAAAAGGCTTTCGATGGGTTTTAGAAGACAGCGATTGGAGCGAAGTAGGAGATGAACCTTCATTGTTAAAATCATTGCATCCCCTACATTCGGTCGCTGTCTGTGAAGATCGCGTACTGGCAATAGAAAGGATCGCGAAAGAAAAACCTGAAGTAAAAGTAGTCGTTCTGGATGACGGTCTACAACACAGGGCCCTGAAACCGGATCTCTCAGTACTCCTTATAGATTCAGAAAGACCATTAAACATGTCATCGCTTCTGCCAGGTGGAGATTTAAGAGATCTAAAAAGCAGGGCAAGCAAATTCGATGTTTGGATTTATACGCGATGTCATTCGGAGGATATGATTCCTGAATTTTCAGAAAGCACGTCTCCTCAGCACGTCTTCTCAACCTATATGTCATCGGCGTCAAAAGCCTTAAGTACCGTTAAGAAAGAGTCTTTTAAATCTGACAAACCGAGGGTGCTTGCTGTTTCTGGAATCGCTTCTCCAGAACGATTTATAGACGGGTTGTTAGACTCTTGGACAGTCGTAAGGAGACAATCCTATCCCGATCATCATCAATTTAAGAGCAAAGACATTTCAGATTGGGTTGCGTGTATCCGATCTGAAAAACTGGATGGCATCGTGACGACGGCGAAAGATGCTGAAAGAATAAAACCATACACGTCAGCGTTAAAAGGAATTCCACTTATCGTCATACCTCTAGTGGTGAAGTGGCACAGAAAAGAAGCGCTTGAAAAACGCGTTGACGAATGGCTTCAATCCACGATATTTGCAAAAGATATTGCAAAAAGAAATTGACTCGCATGAAGTTTACACCACTTAGTATTTTATTCTTAACCATGACTGCTGGCATCTTGAACATCGGATGCGCAGATTTCGGAAACAATTTACCCGAAAATGCAGGAACCATTTCAGGCACCTTGACAGGTGTAGACGCTGGCGCAAGTGTGATCCTAAGAAGTTTTAAAAATGGATCTTTGGTCAAGGTGGCCGAGGGTAAAACAAACGAGAACGGAGAATTCGTTGTCACCCCCGAAGTCCCACTAGAAAGAGGATTTCATCAAGTAATCATAAATAAAAGGTGGCCTGTTGTGCTGATCACTGACTCAACAGAAGCGCCAAACATTCAAGCAACCATACCTTTAGATAACCAGTATCTTATTGATGCATTGATTGAAGGGTCAAAAGAGAGCAGCCTGCTGGCTGAATATTACGCTGTAGTCATGCCGATTCAGGATTCACTTCTAAAAAGCCAAGCTGCATTACGTACACTTTCAAACGAACAAAAAACTGAAGCGAATCAAGCATTGAAAATGCTCATCGCAGAGATTGACAAAACAAGCCTCGCCTTTATTAAAGAAAACGAAGGCCATCCTGCCACACTCGCTGCACTTGAACAACTGAATATTGAGAAGCATTCTGCAGCATATAAATCTGTTCTCAAGTCCTTGGCAACATCCTTTAGTGATTCTAACTATTACACGATGCTCAAGAAGAAGTACGATGCATCAACAACTGCGAGAACCCTTCCCAATCAACCTCCCCCAAAAAAGACCAATCGTAAAAATGGACAATATGCTGCAGGAGATGAAGCACTTGATATCGTTATGGCTGATCCCGATGGGAATGTCAGGAAATTAAGTGATTTGAGAGGCAAGGTCGTTCTACTTGATTTCTGGGCATCATGGTGTGGACCATGCAGAAGAGAAAACCCCGCAGTTGTAAAGGCGTACGAAAAATATAATTCGCAAGGATTTGAAGTCTTCTCTGTTTCATTAGATAGCAATGCTGACAAATGGAAGAATGCCATAGAAAAAGATGGTTTGGTTTGGCCATATCATGTATGTGACTTACAAGGATGGAAAAACGCTGCGTCACGCGCATACGGAATCTCAAGCATTCCACACGCTTTACTTGTCGGACGCGATGGGGTGATTATTGAAACACATTTACGAGGCAGAGCACTCGAAACGGAACTGGAAAAACTATTCAAGTAAGAACCACAAATAACAAATAACATCTTGAGCCATCGCGTATATTTTGCATCAGATTTACATCTCGGAGTTCCCGACATTGAATCAAGCCGCGTTCGAGAAAAGAAATTTATCAACTGGCTAGAGGATGTCTCACTCGGTCGTGGAATAGCCTCAAGTGGTCCTGCAACCGAGATACATCTGCTTGGTGATTTATTTGATTTCTGGTTCGAGTACAAGAACGTCATTCCTAAAGGTGGGGTACGACTGCTGGGTGCCATTGCAAAGATTACAGACCTCGGAATCCCTGTTCATTATCACTTGGGCAACCATGATTTATGGTCGTTTGGCTACCTGGAGTCAGAACTTGGCGTCGTAATCCACACCTCACCTATTGTGAGGGAGTGGGATGGCTTAAAATGCCTGATAGGACATGGAGACGGTTTGGGACCTGGGGACAGAGGATATAAGCTCACAAAGAAAGTGTATCGTAGCAAGCTCGCTCAGTTCATGTTTCGATGTCTCCACCCAGACATAGGAATACGCCTGGCAAATCGGCTTTCAAAAAACAGCCGTTCCGCTGGAGGCAAAAGCGGAGGGCCATTCACATCTCCTGAAAAGGAAAACCTGTACCAATATTGTCAAGGGGTTCTCAAATCCGACCCGAGTATGAACTGCTTTATTTTTGGGCACAGACATCTCCCTTTGGACCTTACTTTTCCAAATGATTCAGAAACGTCTGCCCCCGCTCGTTATATAAACATCGGGGATTGGATCACACATTTCAGCTCCGCTAAAATTGAAAAAGGAATGCTTACTTTGAATACGTAAGCATTTGAATTTCACTCGGAATTATTCATAAAAAAAGGAGACCCAATTGGATCTCCTTTTTTAATACGGGTCATTTTTGACTAGCGACGAATCACCAATTTAGAAGCCAAAGACTTGTACTGGCTGGCCAAACGAACCACATAGGTGCCGTTAGAAAGGGCACTCACGTCCAGGATCATTCTTTCTGTCCCTTGACTGCTCTGGACATTTTCAGAATAAACAACACGACCCTGAAGATCATATATTTCAACTGAAGCACCTGAGAAGCCCACAGTACTGATTGAGACTGATGACCCGTTTACAGGGTTAGGGTAAATAAGTAGATCTTGGGGACTTGGATCAGTCACAACAATATCATCCGCACCTAAGAAGGTGTCTGAACGGAAAATGCCACGTCCATGCGTTCCAGAGTAAATCGCTCCTGTATTTGTTGGAGAGCTCCATCGTGTATCAGAACGCCATTGTTGCTTCAAGTCAAATATGGGCGCTGTTAGAGATTCTGATGTCGAAGCCATACCAAGGTTAGATATCGTCCAATCATCTCCACCATTATCTGTGACAAAGGCACCGTACTCAGTCCCCACCACAATAGTCGCACCAGATGGATCTTGGAAATCTATGACCGCATCATACATAGGCATATTTCCCAAACCTGCAACAGACCAAATATTAGCGAACGTCGGTGATGCAGAAAGGGCATTCCAAGACTCACGAACTTTACCTGCACCTACGGAGCCATATCCCCCTACGGTAAATACAACGTGATTCGCATTGTTGGGGTCGACACTCACACCTGTGATTGCACCACCAGCTGAAGACACGATTTGATCTATGACAACATGCGCCTCCACATCTTCTTGAGAATACACATCTTTAAGGCCAGAAAAACGATACAAGGTTCCATTCCAACCGCTCACAAACATGACATCGCCACCGTGGTCCTCGTCATTCACAACATATTCAATAGATTTCGTGCCAGTAAAACCACCTGGAGCTGCGCCCAAACGGATCCAATCCGGAGTTGTGTTAAAATTAAGAGCCTCTCTCGTCATCCAAATTCCTTGATTCCCCACAAAACCTATAGTGAATAGCGCCGTGTAAGGATCATGGACGAGTATTCTACCAGGTTCATTGTAGATTGTGTCACCTGGGTGAAAGTACATCGTGTCACAATTCTCTACAATGTTGAATTGAACTTCTTCACCGAAAATAGTGTCGTTTCCAAGGTCTACCGTTACATCAAATTCAACGCCATCAACGACAACAACAGTATCTACAAGGTTCGGGATAATCTCAAGAATAAACTGGACCGTATCCTCCCCTAAAGTGTCATTGACGCAAATAAGAGAGTCGATAGCTATTTGTGTTTCAAGCCAAAAATAATCAGGATCTTCTTCAAGTGCAGACTCTAAGAAACGGTCAGGACGAATAAGTGTGTCATAGAACATCAACTCCTCACCCTCAGAAAGGGTGTAATCTAATGGAAGATTTTGGCTATTTGTCGCAAGGGCAAACGTACTGTCTGTTACACTCTCATTGTAAGGGTTAACAAGAATGATCTGCTGTTGACTCTCCTCATCTTCCGTGTCTTCATACAAACTCAAACACGTATAGAATTGACCCAAATCACCATCCTCATTAATCAACTCTGAGATATCATTGTCATAGAAACCGCCTAGATTAGAGTAATCTGTAGGGTTAACGGTTCCACGGGTTAGCCCACCATTTTGAGAAGCAGCAAACCAAGCGTATGTATGCTCTGTAGACTCGGTGACTTGACTTATCGAGCAATCAAATCCATCACCACCGTTAACTTCAACGGCATTTAACTCACTTAAAAAGAAATTACCTGTAGGTATAAATAAAGAGCCGTTATCTTGAGTCCCTCCTAACACTGCACCACCGGCGCTATGCGCTATTCCGTAAAATTGAGTGACATTGTAGTTGAAATTACATTCTGTGTAACTGGTTCCTCCATTGTCACTCTTGTAAAGACCACCATCAGAAGCGACAAACATCGTTCCTGCAGGCGTGAAAACAATCTCATGAAGATCCGCATGGACGCCATAAGGAAAACCGGGAAAATCAAACGACGCAGCTGCCTGCTCAGCTTGCTGATTTGGACCTGAACGCCACAATTCAATACCGCCTACATAAGCGAGATCTGGTTGCCCTGTCTTGATCCCTAAAGCAAGGTCATATATCCCTTGAGATCGGGGAAGAGGTGTTGACGTATCTATTCCACCAGGCCAGCATACTGTCCAAGAACCCATTTCTGAAGCGCCATCTGAATGGTAAAGGCCATAGAAACTTCCGCCAGAAGTAGCGTAAAGTGCAAATGCATGATTTGGATCATCTTGCGAAATCGCAATTCGTGCGCGGCCTATACCACTTTGTGGCAAACTGCCTGAATTTGATCCTCCAGCAGTGATGGGTTCAAAAGTAGAAAGCTGATCGTTTGTAGAACGGTAAACACGTCCGTTCGTTGCAGCAACCAGCATATAGCTGCCATCATGCGCTATCGCGATATCAGACACACCACCTGTAGGTCCTCCTGAAGTAGAACTCCCATCAATAATACCATCTTCTATCGTTCCAAATGAGTCATTTGATCCATACCAAACTTTGTTGTCGTCGAGAGGGTCTTTGATTAAAGCATCATTCGATGACCAATCACCACCTGAGAATGCGCCCGGGTCTGTACCTTCAACAATGTTGAACGTTTCACCGCCATCGGTGCTCCACCAGATACCGCGACCGCGAAATCCAGAGCCACCATCACCACCTGCACCATCAAACTGAGAACCCGTTCCGATGTAAATGTCACCATTCGTTGCAACAGCAATAGACGCCACCATAAGGATAGGGAAGCCATCTACTTGATTCCATGTGTTTGCGCCATCTAACGATCTCCAAAGACCGCCTGATACAGCACCTGCATAAATGAGATTTTCGTTCACAGGAACAATCGCACGTGTACGGCCACCCACATTGTCAGGACCCATTTCAACCCATGAAAGATCTGTGTCTTTTGTATTTGCACGCGCTTGAGCAGATGCAAATTTTAGCACTTTGTTTCTAAGATTCGCGAGTCCACTTGAATTAATTTCTCCAGTCTCGACGTCCCCTAAAAGCATGCGGGTAATTTCAGCTGCTCCAGCTGCATCTTGTGATGCCGGGCTAGCGTCCAAACGCGGAGCATAAGTGGATGAAACAGACGCTGTGAGGTCCGTAGAATCTTCATTAAGAGTAGAACTCCAAATTACTGCTACAGCCAAAAGGGCTAAAAGGGGCAAATACTTTGATACCATATTTTCGTTTTTATTTCAATCTTAATTGCTGGTGAAAGTTACGACAATACACGCTATTTCACGTGTTTTTCTGCATGATATGAAGACCGCACTAAAGGACTGCTCTCAACATACATGAAACCTTTTGCAAGTGCGATGTCTTTATACTCATCAAAAAGATCTGGATGAATGAATTCTACAACAGGCAAATGTTTTGGCGTTGGCTGTAAATATTGACCTAAAGTCAGAACATTCACACCTACATTTCTGAGATCATCCATGGATTCAATCACCTCTTCTTTTGTCTCCCCAAGACCGAGCATAAGTCCACTTTTCGTTCTAATGTTCGCTTTGCCTAATCTCTCTAAAACTTCCAATGAACGGTCGTATTTGGCTTGAATCCTAACCCCTTTCGTCAGTCTACGAACAGTCTCAAGGTTGTGGCTTACAACTTCTGGAGCAACATCAATAATAAGTTGAAGGTTTTCCCATTTGCCCGCAAAATCAGGAATGAGCGTTTCAAGAGTTGTTCCTGGAGATTGCTGTCTTATCGCACGCACTGTTGCTGCCCAAATCTCAGAACCGCCATCTTTTAATTCATCACGATCCACGGATGTAATTACGGCGTGCTTCACTTTCATGAGCTTCACTGACTTCGCAACTTTGGATGGTTCGAATTCATCAACAGGCTCAGGTCTGCCAGTAGACACACTACAAAACCCACACGATCTCGTACAGATGTTACCTAAAATCATAAAGGTTGCGGTGCCTTCTCCCCAACACTCACCCATGTTTGGACAATGACCACTTTCACAAATCGTATGGAGCTTATGTTCCGATACAATTTCACGAACCTTCTTGTAGGTCTCGCCAGTAGGCAATTTCACTCTGAGCCATTTGGGCTTCGGAATGCGTTTGGGTTTTTCTATTGCAGATTGTTCAGCCATGGTACAAAGTTCGTGACTTTCTGATGAAATTCAGCGTGCTTGTGTCCACTTTGATCCCACCCCTAACTTCAAGTATAGGTTCAAAAAAGCGAATTTACTGTCCACAAATTGCTCTGACATTATTTCAACAGGCCTATAAAAGACGTCGATTGTGGCCCCGACTTCAACAGAGCGGGTTAACGACCTTTCATTTCCATACTCAAAAGTCAGACCATAACTGGCATTAACTCCAGGCACGACTGTCATTTCGTCTAAGCCATTTACCCAAGATGAGCGACCATAGATATCGTTATAAAAATGTTCGATGGGGTCATACTGTTCATCAACCAAGATTTCATAGGGTATCTCCGGATATCCAATAACTAAGTACACCGGCTTTTCCAAGCCCAAACTCGCACCATATCTGAATACACTTCCTACTTGAACAGCTCCCTTTCTGAGCTTCGGGTTTAATTCACGTCTTGACTCCACATAGACACGAAAGATCATAAAGCTATTCACCTTTCCTAAAACATAAGGAAGACCTTCGACATAAACTGGATTGTACGTTTTCTCTTCCTTCTCATGCCTTAAATACAGCAAGCTACATCCCAATGATCTGGATGTTTTTGCGGTGAGAAAGACCCCATAACGAAACCCCACTCCTGCGCCTTGAGTATGCGCAAAAGCATGCACCCCAGACGTGTGGCTAAACAAAACATCTACACCCTCACCATACACAGCATCCTTTCCCGTACTGACCTCATCTTGGGTTTGGGCTGAGAAACTTGATGACAACAATAACGTGCCAACAAAAAGCACCAAAGAGACAAAACCGTTATTTACATCCTCTCGCATGGGTACAAATCTACTTTATAAGAACTAAGGCACCATACATCGATAAAGATAGATGCCGAAAATCCCGGCGTGTTTAAACAAACCGGGATTATCATTCAGTAAATTAATAGGCCGTTAAGCGCCATAAAAAACAAAGGACTTTAGTCACATGTCTCTACGTCTACACACGTGTAGGCGCCACAAGCAGTATAAGCTGTCGCACAAGAAGAAAGAGCTGCTCCGAGGAGCAAGACTGTAGCGGAAATTCTTAAAATATGTTTCATAACAGAGATGTTAAAGATGAATAGGTACCATGTATTACGATGACACATACAAAAAGGTTTCATTTGATCACCTATCTTCACGGAAATAGTGCTTCATTTACCATATCTATTCCAGAACACATTGAACGACACAAAGACATCACCCCTTCGCTTGCCTCTCGTTTGGTTGATTCTAATATCACTTTTAACCTCGTGTTCAACGTCAATGCTAGTTGATTCAACTTCATCAAGGCGTCCATATGATTTCGAAGCCTCAGCCCTTCATCCCGAAGTCGTAACGTACCTTCATTCGGGCACACTCTCCGTATATATAAGTATTGATCGTGACGAGCTCCTGTATACACGTGAGGGAGAAAACACGCCTTTTACAACGAACGTTCTGGTAGCGCTAAATGACGCGCGTTGGATTTGGACTGACACATTAACAAGTGAAACGCCCAGATGGCTGTCCAATAAATTTGATTTAAACAACATTATCTCTGAAGAATCAAAAGAAAGTGGCGCTTGGTTAAGCTATGAACTAACTGACCAAAACAGAAATTCATCCATTAAAAATGCGGCTGAAATCAGAGAAGTACTTATTTGGAATCTGGATGAAAATTGGCCATTGTCAAATTCGAATGCTGCGACAGGAACGCCCCTTAAAATCATTTCTGCAGGGCCAAGCACCTGGAATGTATCTCATGTAGTCCCTCCCAAATCTCTTCCTGCCCCACCCTTTTCAAGGTATACGAATCCACTAGACATACTAACGGCTGTCCCACATAGTACCATTGAAGAAGATTGGATAACACTTGCAGGTGTTCAGAAATTTACGTCAGCTTCTCTTGAAACGGAGTTTGTGATATACGGTAGGAATGAAGATTTCCCCGACGCCAAAGATGTTCTGTTCCTTATAGAATCGACCAGATATATTGCAACAC
>JAPKBK010000282.1 GCA_028823435.1 Flavobacteriales bacterium | reverse complement strand
TGGAAATATTTGAGGGATTGGAGTTTGATGATTGTAGCTCTGGAGATGTCGTTCCGACAGACTGTGATGATGTCGTTGTTGAGGGAAACTGTGAAGAACAGGCGTGCATTATTGAAAGAACATATTACTTCGAGGATGCTTGTGGAAATCAAGGATCCGCCAAGCAGTACATCACGGTACAAGAGTCCGTTCTTAATCCTGAAATGCCTACGGGAATAACACCCAATGGGGATGGTTTGAATGATGCATTTGTCATCCAGGGCATAGGGCCATCTGTAAATCCTGAGCCGGGGGAGATTCAATGTGACTGGTTAGAGAACACGAACATGAGAGTCATTAACAGGTGGGGATCGTTGGTCTTTGAGGAGGCCAACTACAGAAACGACTGGGAAGGGACGAATGAGAGCGGGGAAGACCTTCCGCAAGGCACGTATTTCGTCGTGTTTGAAGCATTGGGAGAATCATTTTCAACCTATTTAGATTTAAGAAGATGAGAAAAGAATTAAAAAAACTACTCGTACTGGGGATGGGTTTGGTCTTGTTACAACAGACACCACTCACGGCCCAGCAAGACTATCTCGCAAGTCAATATAATTTCAATGCCCTGATGTTAAATCCGGCATATGCGGGGGCGCACAGCTACGTGCAAACGACGGCAATGTCTCGCAATCAGTGGTCCGTTAAGGGAGCACCGACAACGCAAGTGTTTTGTGTTGATGGCGTGTTAGAAAAGGCGCCTATCGGGCTTGGGTTAATGATGACCACCGATCGAATAGGCATCACGAAGGAGCGGACGCTGTCGGCAGATTTGTCTTACCACTTGAGAACGAGGTTGGGGAAAATATCCTTCGGATTGAGGGGTGGATATGTTGGATATACCGCTGCGCTGGATGATTTGGTGGTGTGGGATGATGCAGACCCAGTTTATGCAGGAGGGAATGTAAAAGAAGGGTTTTTAACGCTGGGATTTGGCGCGTTTTTCTCAGCGACTTCTGGCAGATGGTTCGGAGGCGTATCTGTACCAAACTTCTATGCTTCAGACGATGTGCTGCGCTCAGATCCAGACGTACGGTTTTATAAAAGGCATATGTATACCTATGGGGGCGGTGTGGTAAAAACACCTTTAGGAATAGAGCTTAAACCCAGCATGATGATTAGGTACACTGAGGGGGCGCCGTTAACGGCAGATATTAACCTCCACGCACTCCTTATGGAGGACGGCCCGGGCGGGACACAAGTTTGGTTGGGGGCAGGCTACAGAATGAAGTCTGTGATTGTCGCATCGATCGAAGTCGCACTCCCTTACAATCTTAGGTTGGGGTATGCGTATGACTTTATGGGATCCGGACTTCAGGATGCACTCGGATCCACACATGAAATTCAACTCGGATTTAATTTAGGTGGCCAGACACCACTCATTCAAAACCCACGCTATTTCTAATGAGATATTTTATCACACAGAACGGGGTTTGGGTCATTGGTTTGGCCTTGATACTCGGAATCACATCCCTCACAGGGTGTTCAACACATTATTTCCTCGAGGGCGAAGCGCTTGCAAACCGCGGAGAATTTACTGAAGCCGCGGAGCAATTTGAACGCGCGCTTCAAGGCAATAAACGTCAAGAGTCGTATCAGGCGCTCGCGGACATATATCAGAAACTTAATGCGCATGAACGCGCGCTTGTGTGTATGGACTCCATCATCGCATTTGGGGGACTGACAGATGAGATGCATTTTGACATGGCTGAGACATTGCTTGCGTTGGGTCGTTATGATGAAGCCAGAAGCCTTTACGAATCTTCAGCCGTGACGGGGAGCAATGATGCAGAAATCTCAAAAAAACGACTTGCGTCAATCGGCTATTTAAGCGAACGACAAAAGGACAGCGTAAATTATAGACTTAGGACCGTAGAAATTCAAAGTATAGCAGAGAATGGGCTACAAATAGTCAGCGCTGCCTCACCGTTTATTATTGGAGATAAATTGTACTTTACAGCTGAGCGACCTCGAAAGTTTTCTCAACGCAGGGGCGCTGAAATGCAATACGACAATTACACAGGAAATCGATTGATGGATTTGTGGGAGGCTGAGATTGTTGATACAGCAGGATTAGATTCACCCATCTTTTTAAAAGCAAAGCCGGTTGAGAATTTAAACACCGACCTTCACGATGGGTTTGTCTCCTTTATAAAAGGAGATACGACAGGTGT
>JAPKBK010000281.1 GCA_028823435.1 Flavobacteriales bacterium | reverse complement strand
GCGGTGCCTGAAGCGAATATGGAAGAGGAGACCAATACATCTGATGGTGCGAGTTTAGAGAACTGTCGCGCTTCTCTAAAAGTTATGGGAGTGGATGGGGCGGGACGCTTTCCTTTAAAGAAACCAGAATTACGTTTGGGCCCAATTGTAAAAGAATCAGTACCCAGAGAGGAAAATTCGACGCGTATGTTTTCTTTGAGGGATTCCGTGGCCGTCACCATTGCGATAAGGGCCATGATGCCCATGCCTATTATCCCGACGGTTAGAGTGGTGCGTAATGCCTGTCCACGGATGGAGCCAATTGCTACATTTATTTGTTCAATTAAAACAGACCGGGATAACCTCATGCCCCGAAGGTACTGCCCTATCTTTGCACTCTGAAACAAAAATCACAGAATATGACTTTTGATATTGATATGATCAAAAAGGTGTACGCCGGGTTTCCTGAGCGTGTAGAAGCGGCGAGAGAATTAGTTGGCCGTCCTCTTACTTTGGCTGAGAAAATTTTGAATGCCCACCTTTGGGATGGGAAACCAACTCAAGTTTACCAGCGCGGGATTGATTACGTGGATTTTGCGCCTGACCGTGTTGCGATGCAGGATGCGACAGCCCAAATGGCTCTCCTTCAGTTTATGCAAGCAGGGAAGAAAAAAGTTTTTGTGCCTTCAACGGTACACTGTGATCACCTCATCCAAGCGAAGGCAGAAGCAAGTTCTGATTTGCAGAATGCAATTAACTTAAATAACGAGGTTTACAATTTTCTCGAATCTGTTTCTGACAAGTACGGAATAGGGTTTTGGAAACCAGGAGCAGGAATCATCCACCAAGTAGTACTTGAGAATTATGCCTTCCCTGGCGGAATGATGATAGGTACTGACTCACATACTGTGAATGCTGGTGGACTGGGGATGGTCGCTGTTGGTGTTGGTGGAGCTGATGCTGTGGATGTGATGGCTGGCCTTCCTTGGGAGTTGAAGTGTCCTAAGCTTATAGGAGTTAAGCTAACAGGTAAGTTAAGTGGTTGGTTAAGCGCGAAGGATGTTATCCTTAAAGTTGCAGGTATTCTTACTGTTAAAGGCGGTACGGGAGCGATCGTCGAGTATTTCGGTGATGGAGCTATAGGTCTTTCTTGTACAGGTAAAGGAACAATTTGTAATATGGGTGCTGAGATCGGAGCGACAACATCTTTGTTCGGATATGACGACAGTATGGGGCGTTACCTCAGAGCAACTGGGCGAACACAAGTAGCTGATGCCGCAGATGAAATAACGCTCCACTTAACAGGTGATCCTGAAGTTTATGCTGACCCAGAGAAGTATTTTGATGAGGTTGTCGAAATAGATTTGAGCACGCTTGAACCGCATCTCAACGGTCCATTTACTCCGGACCTCGCTACACCTGTTAGTGAGATGAAGGAGGCTGCAAAGAAAAACGGTTGGCCTACTTCTATCGAATACGCTCTTATCGGCTCTTGCACGAACTCAAGCTATGAGGATATTTCAAGATCGGCTTCTATTGCTCGCCAAGCAAATGAGCTCGGTATCGAAGCGAAAGCAATGCTAAATATCACTCCTGGTTCTGAGCTTGTTCGTTTCACGATCGAGAGAGATGGTTTAATCGCGACTTTTAAAGAAATGGGTGCAACTGTTTTCGCAAACGCTTGTGGACCATGCATCGGACAATGGGCGCGTCCTGGTGCTGATAAGAAAGAGAAAAACTCTATCGTACACTCATTCAATAGAAACTTCTCAATGCGAGCAGACGGAAACCCAAATACGCATGCATTCGTAGGTTCTCCGGAGCTTGTAACAGCTATTGCGCTTGCTGGAGATTTAACCTTCAATCCCATTACAGACCCTCTTTACACGAAAGAAGGAAAGCAGATTATGCTTGATGAACCTAAGGGTCAAGAGCTTCCTGAAAAAGGATTCGAAGTTGAGGATGCAGGTTATCTAGCGCCAGCAGAAGACGGTTCGAATATAGAAGTTAAAGTCAACCCTACCTCTGAGCGTTTGCAGCTTTTAGATCCATTTTCTCCATGGGACGGAGGTAATTTATTAGGCGCTAAACTGCTCATAAAAGCTGATGGAAAATGCACTACAGACCATATTTCTATGGCTGGTCCATGGCTTAGGTTTCGTGGTCACCTTGACAACATTTCGAACAACACTTTAACTGGGGCTGTTAACGCTTTCGGTGGAGCTACGAATACTGTTAAAAACCAAATAGATG
>JAPKBK010000280.1 GCA_028823435.1 Flavobacteriales bacterium | reverse complement strand
ATTACACCGAGACCGTTAAAATATCTGCAAAACGCGTCGTATAACAAGGAGACAATCGCTCTCGCTTAAGGCGCCATTTCCTATCGAAACCCTGAACAGCAAGCCGCACTTTATCTCGTCCCATTTGGGCATTAATGGTGTCAATCGATTTCATTAACGTGCCGCGTTTCGATCGGTCCACGGAATCAAAAATCCCAAGCTGAACTTGATTCGACGGAACGATATCTCCCACGAGAACACCCGCCTTTTTATACGTACAGTCCGATCGGAATACTTCGCCTAAAGCACGCATCGCAACCGCGACAATTTCGAGGTTGTCATTCGTGGGGACATCGAGCTTGATGGTTCGTGCACCGTGATACTGAGTCGCATGAGGCTTGAAGGGATTCGTACTCACAAACACCGTCACAGACGCGCAACAACTCCCCTCACCCCGAAGCTTCATGGCGCAATTGACGGCAAAAGTCCCCACGGACTCCTTCAGGCCAGCCAAACTTTTCACTTCCGCACCGAATGAACGTGCGGTCCTGATGTTTTTCTTGCGCGGTGCAGCGTCGTTGACTGGGGAACAAACCGTGCCGTTAAGCTCCTTCTGCAACCTGACTCCTGTCACACTCATGTGGCGGCGAACCCATCCAGGGTCAGCGAGAGCAAGCTTCAACGCGTTTGTAATCCCGAAGGAATTCAGCTTGGACGCCGAGCGATGTCCCACGCCCCAGATGTCACCCACCTCGCAGCGTTGAAGCGCTCTGTTGATGTCGGCGGGCGAGCGCAATGCGAATACGCCATTCATCTCGGGCATTTTTTTTGCAATCCGGGTGGCAATTTTGGCCAGGGTTTTTGTCGGTGCGAGACCTATCGACACTGGAATACCTGTCCACATTTCTACCTTGAGGCGAAGTGCACGAGCACGCTCCTCAGCGGCGGGTCCTTCAAAAACCATAAACGCCTCGTCAATAGAATACACCTCCATGTCATCTACCTCGGGACGGATGGTATCCATGACACGCTTAGACATGTCTCCGTACAAAGCGAAATTGGAGGAGAACACATGTACGCCGTTGTGCGCAAAAAACCGCTCGCTCTTAAAAGCCGGAGCGCCCATTTTTACACCCAAAGCTTTGGCCTCGTTGCTGCGCGCGATCACGCATCCATCGTTGTTCGAGAGTACGACAACGGGCTTGGAAACGAGGTTTGGCCTAAACACACGTTCACAAGAGGCAAAGAAATTGTTACAATCCACCAGCGCAATCATATGTTCTGACGCACCAGACATCACACCTTGTGAATCACAAATGTCACCACTCCCCAGACCTGAAAATTCGACTCCTCCCCCACCACAATCGGCTTCAGCTTAGGGTTTTCAGGAATTAAAAGAAGTGTGTCGTCCTGAACATCAACGCGCTTGACGGTAAACTCGCCATCTAACACCGCAAGCACGATGCTGCCCTTCTGGGGCGTAAGCGATCGATCTATCATAATCACGTCCCCAGTCTGAATACCCGCCCCCACCATCGAATCACCTTCAACCCTGCAGCAAAATGTTGCCGACGGATGCTGAACGAGATACGAATTTAAATCCAGATCAAGGTCAAGGTGATCTTCTGCCGGAGAAGGGAAACCCGCCTGCACCCCCTCATCAAAAAAAGGCACCGCATCAAATGCAATATCACTTGCGGGGCACCATTTTAATTTCATTTTCCTATTCATACTTAGGGGGTTAAATAATTCAGACAAAGCGGACAGGGAAGTTACACAAATCATCTGTGTTTGCACCCTTAAAAAAGGTTTAACTTATCCAAATCGATCCAACCAGGACGCCAGCATTAATCATCCGCTTTATTGCATTTCTATTTGCACAAACTGAATCCCTTAATTTCGTCACATGAAAGGACATTGGAACGACAGATATATCAAAAACGAAGCAGCATACGGAAAAATACCAAATGTATACTTTGCAAAGACGTTAAGAGCGCTAGGAAAGACGAGCGACTTAACGAAGATGAATATCCTTCTGCCATGTGACGGTGAGGGGCGCAATGCGATCTATGCAGCTCAGCTTGGATTAAAAGTGAGGTCTTTTGACGCAAGTGAGGTCGGTGTAAAAAAGTCTTTGCAATGGGCACAAGAAGCTGGGGTGACAATACACAGCACATGCGAAGATGCTTTTGAATTTTATCCAAAAGAGAACTATGATGTGATCGGATTAATATTCGCTCACATGCCCTCAGACCTCAGAGAGGGGT
>JAPKBK010000279.1 GCA_028823435.1 Flavobacteriales bacterium | reverse complement strand
TATAACGCATACCAGTAAATTAGTCCGAGTAACCCGACCGGATCAAAAATCGCTGTTTGACGAATTGTTGATGAAAAGTCGTCACCCACAACTTCGAATTCCAGCCATGCCCTCCCAGGCAGTTTCATCTCAGCAGCCAGACGTAGGAAGTGGTTGGGATCGTGCTCTTCTACACGCCAAAAATCAACAGTATCACCAACTCGCAGGATTTCAAAATGTGCTCGTCCACGTCTCATACCTACTCCACCCACAAGCAAATCAAGAAATCCACGTAACTGCCACAACCAGTTCCACGCGTACCAACCTGTATTTCCACCAATTCTCTGAATTGGCTTAAAAATGAACTTAGGTGGCATATTTACTTTTATTGTCCGTGAATCAACCAATCGCGAACCAAAACTCACACCAAACCATGAAAAAATCTTACCCGATGATGAGAGAGAATCAGACCAGCGTGTTTCGGCAAACTCCTTGTCTTCATTGTCGATGGCACGGCGAATAGCATCATGGACACCCATCGGTTGTATTTTGAATACTTTTAATGCAGATTCATCACAAACCACAGTGGGATGCACGATACTCTGAATAAGTTTGCGGCCGATGCGTGCATACAAAGGAGTAATCAGTCCCAACCACAAGCTGGAAATATGGGGTGATAGAAACGGTACTGGAATCATTCGAACAACTATGTTACGACAACTTCCATATATACGCATGATGTCCGCATATGACACCTGGTCCGCACCACCTATTTCGTATACTCTACATCCGGAATCCGGCACAAAAAGTGCTGCTTCAAGGTACTCAATCAAATCCTCAATGGCAATTGGCTGTGCAGACACTTGGACCCACTTGGGTGTAATCATTATCGGCAGCCGTTCCACAAGAGAGCGAATCAACTGAAATGACAAGCTCCCTGAACCAATGACGATCGACGCACGAAACTCAAGCAAAGGGACGCCAGACTGTCGCAAGATCTTTCCTACCTCTTGCCGACTACGAAGATGAGGGGAGAGATCATCATCATCATTCCCCAATCCGCCCAGGTATATAATTCGCTCTACACCAGCTGCCTTTGCAATTTTTCCAAAGTTGTGAGCCGCCTTTCGGTCATTCTCTTCAAAAGAGCCTTCTGAACTCATTGAGTGAACCAGGTAGTAAGCCACACTAACTCCTTTTAGTGCCCTTTGAAGGCTGTCAAGGTCAAGTACATCTCCTTTTACAACCTGCGTTGATGGGCCTACCCTGGGGACAAGATTTTCAGGGCGTCTGGCCATACAACGTACGCGATAACCATGTTGTTCCAGCATTTGAAGTAAACGTCCACCGACGTACCCAGTTGCTCCGGTCAACATAATAAGCTTGTTTTTAAATGTATTTTCTCTCATGGGTTTGGATATGCTCATAAAGTTTTATCTCATATACCTAAATGTTTCGTGTATCATACGCCCAGTGCAGCAGTGCTTGTCGTTGCCTGGGGCGACAGTCTAAATCAAGAGGGCGACAGTTCTTCGTGATTTGCCCTATGTGTCGACGCATTGATTTCCAGCGTTTGATTTGCCGTTCGTCATCTGGACATCGGCGTCCCATGTAGTACCTGCAGTACCATTGGAACCAACCACGCGGGTCCTCTTTGTAAATCCAACCTTTTCTTCGCCACTCTGCTAAAGTCTGCGAAGCATTAACGCCAAATAAATTTAGTTCAGGGTCATGAATTTCAGAACATAGTCGAGCCTTTTCGAACCAATCTACTGGAAATTCAGCAGTACAGTCACTCATGTATTTCCCTCCGAATACTCCAAGTTCCAACATTTCCTTTGGTGAGAGTTGCGGACGAAACTCAGGGTGAAATTTTTTTCCAACCTGCTCTGTAAGAAAGTAGACATAGTCCAATTGCATTAGATCTCTTTCTACTACAATTTGTTTTTTCATAGGTTATTGTTCCACTAATTGTTTTTCCCTTGAAGGACTAATATCTATCTTAATCCTATCATCCCTATTACAAGCCCACTAATAGGCCAGACAATTAAGTAAGAATTCATTATATCTATCTTAAATGGTGAATTATGCATTAATTAAAATTTTAAGTAAAATATATTACAATATCAAGAGGTTATTCTTATTTTAAGCCATCAAATTAAAAAAATCATAAAAAAACGCAATTAAATATTGACTAATTATTGTTGAAGTAATATACTATACAGGTATTAATCATAATATGCTATATATTTATGAACATGGTACAAA
>JAPKBK010000278.1 GCA_028823435.1 Flavobacteriales bacterium | reverse complement strand
AGCTCTAAAGCTTCTATATTCATCCAATTTTCATCTGTTCGTCCACTGAAGTCAAGAAAGACACGATTTAATTTGTAGTCATCATATGCTATCCAATCCGTTTTTCCTTGTGCTTCTGTATTTTTATTGTCGATGAGCCATGTGAATTCCGTTCCTTTTGACACAGAAACTGTCGTTCCCAGTATTGCAGAAATGGGCTCGGACCTTAGAATTTCACAGCGACCACTCGTCAGAAGTGTATTTGTAAGAGTTGACGTGTTCTCGCGATCAACTCTCATGATCATTAGGTCAAGCCATTCTGTCCACACTTCTGTATCCAAAGAGAATGTTGCATCTCCTGTCATCAAATCTGACTCAACTTGAACATCTAGAAGCCCTTTTTCCATCGTGCGATTTCGATTTTTCTCAGGGTGAAGTGTGACAACAACATTGAATCTGTCAAAATTGATTGGCGCTTGAATTGATGAGTTGTCGTCATTAAGTTCAATTAACACGGGGTTTCTGAAGTTAAGTCTTGCCGAGAGTTTGCCGCCCCGGTTTTCATTATTCCACTCTGCAAAGCCGTTTAAACGGGAGTGCCATTCCCACTGATTTCCCAAGGCCTTTGCTTTTAGGATGTCGTTGTCCCACTTCACTTCGACATGTCCTTCTTCGCCACTCATTTGTGCATGTAAATTTTTGAGGATGCCATATTCGGTTTCGAGACTGTCGAGATGAAACGAGCTTCCCCATCCAGCTGCAAAACCACGTTCTGTCCAATGCAATGTATATTCTGCCTGGAGAGAAAGGCCACCTTCTACCTCTTGGGTGACAGCCACTGTTCCTTCAATGTTATTTGTGCTTCCTCTTGCTGAAAAATGTAATGACTCTATCTTATCTGTTATTTTTTTAATCTGAGGCGACTTTTCTTGCATGGCCATTGTTAAGTCGTCAGTCCAAGGCGTCAATAAGCTTGCCTTCAAGTCAACGTTGAGATCCCACGCGAATGCTTCGCTTACGTAGCGGGCGCTTCCTGAAACAGTTATGTCAGAATTAGACAGATTATTTACCTCTAGCGCTCCGTTTTTATAAATGATCTTTCCCGTCAATTCATCTGTGTTAAGCGCTCCGATAATGTCATTAACCTCATCGTTTACCCAAGGAGCAATGAAGTTGGGATGAACGGTGACCGCGACATCAACATCGGGGAGTTGATTCCCCGCAAACGCCCCTCCCAATTCCAAACCATTGGGTGTTTCGAGTTTTCCTTGAAACGCTATTCCTGCAGCTGTAAAGTCTGCCACTGTCAGCTCAAACGTATTGTTGATGAATTTCCCTTTTCCGTTACTTGTCGCATCAGAGATCAAGTCCGTTCCATTAAACTCTGTGGTGGCCTTCAGGATTTCATATCCACCCATGTTTACAGAAATTCCGCCTTCGCTCACGTCTTTCCCGCTTTCAATGACGATCGAATCGAGTGCGAACAACGCGATGTGTCCATTGAGCGAATCGCCTATTTGCCATTGAATATCGGTTATTTCGAGACGTTCAAATAACATGTTGCGGCGCGCATATTCGTCTGTAGAATCACCGCTGAAAGCGTCATAGATTTGGTCTATGCTGTCCGCAAAAAACCGGACCCCATCTAACCGGATTTCGCCAAACTCAGAAACGCCATCAGAATTGGCTCCTTTGTATTTTAAGTCCAATGTGCCACACAAAATCTCAGCACCTCCTGCGACGCAAGTGAGGTCACTCAAGCTCAAAGTTCTCTGAAATAGGTGGAGTTCTACAGAACCGATTTCCATTTCAAGCCCCAAAGATTCAGTGACCATTGCAGTGGCATAATTTACGATTCGCGTCTGTACGTATGGAATTTGCACGATTCCCGTTAGAATGATAGAGAGGGTGAAGAAGCCTATTAAACCGCTTAAAGCCCACTTCATAGGCGTGCTAGACCTTTTCTTTGATATGTTTAAATCCTTGGGCACTTACTCTGTGATTTCGAAAGCAAGATAAGAAGTCTTGTGCGCCGTACTTTCGCAGTTGTACTTATTTTACGTTGCCAACTCATAAAAGATGAAAATTCCAAACTTAACGATACTCGCTATTGAATCGTCGTGTGACGATACAGGAGTGTCTGTAGTGAAAGGGGATACCGTGCTTTCTAATCTTGTGGCAAATCAAGAGATACACACCCGGTATGGTGGTGTGGTGCCTGAGCTTGCCTCAAGAGCTCACATGAGTAACATCACTGCAACGGTTGATTTGGC
>JAPKBK010000054.1 GCA_028823435.1 Flavobacteriales bacterium | reverse complement strand
GTTCCATCTCACATCCTTGGATCTCATGTGTTCCCTGAACTCCCTGCCGGACATGTAGGGATGCGTCCAGGAACGTATATGGCATCCGCTGATGAAATTCACCTTACCATTGTCGGAAAGGGTGGCCATGCAGCGCTCCCCGAGAATCAGTCAAATCCACTCATTGTTGCATCAGAAATAATTCTGGCGCTGGAAAAGTTCATGAATGAACGGCCAGACCCCAGCATCAAGACTGTGCTTGCATTTGGATTTATTGAAGGGCTGGGTGCGACAAATGTCATTCCCAACGAAGTACATCTTAAAGGAACATTCAGATCACTTAACGAAACTTGGAGATACGAAGTACACAAGGAAGTGAAATCCATTGTGGAAGAAATATGCCAGAAACGAGGCGCTACAGCTGACCTAAGAATACCTGTTGGATATCCGAGTGTGTACAATGATCCAGATTTAACCGCAAGAATGAAATCAAGTGCCATTGCATTCTTGGGGAAGGAAAAAGTGCACGATCTTCCTGTGCGCATGACCGCAGAGGATTTCAGCTTTTACGCAAGAGAAATCCCTGGTTGTTTCTATAGAATTGGAACGTCAAGTCCCATTTCTGATTTGGGACATAGTGGACTGCACACACCTCATTTCGATGTTGATGAAGACGCTTTAAAACTGGGCGCTGGACTTATGGCCTATGCCGCAGCAACAACTTAACGAAGATTAATTCGCGACGTCACTTAGAAACTTGACCCGCATCAATCTCAGTTCATCCTCAGAGTAAGTACCCTCAAATTCAACCAAGGCTGAGTCAATCCCTTCGTCTTCTGTTTCACTGTAAAATTCAAAAAGTTCCTCCACGCAATCTTCATCCATAGACTCTTGAATAAGGTGGTCGATATTCACTTTCGTTCCAGCAGCAACAATTTGTTCTATTTCACCAAATACTTCTTGTCGCGTCAAATTTGTACGGGCCGCCATGTCATCAAGATTCATCTTTCTGTCAATTTGTTGAATAATTGACACCTTGTTGGAAGATTTCTTTGACGAAGTCCGCACAAGCAAATCTTCTGCTCTCTCAATGTCGTTCTCCGCGACATATTTAGAAATTAATTCTAAAAACTGAACACCAAACTTTACTGCCTTTCCTGCACCCACTCCGGTAATCCTTAACAGTTCATCTTCCTTGATTGGGTAGTGAATCGCCATTTCGTCCAATGATACATCTTGAAAAATAACGTAAGGAGGTAAATCTTTTTGGTCTGCGATATCTTTTCTCAGGGTGACGAGCATCTTTCTAAGTGTCGCATCTGCAACCCCTCCCTGTCCTCTTCGGGTTTGGACCATTGTGTCTCCAGTATCCACATCTCTGTAATTTCTTTCCTCTGAAAGCATCACAGATTTGGGATTCATAAGGAAGTCTTGGCCCTTGTCCGTAATCTTTAAAATTCCGTACTTCTCAATTTCTTTCTTCAAGAATCCAAGAACAATCGCCTGACGTATTATGCCATTCCAATATCTGTCTGATTTCTCTTTGCCTCGTTCCCAAAATGAGCTTTTATCACCATCGTAGTCATCTACCTCTCTGTTGTGCTCACCGATAAGAATTGCGGAAATAAACTGCATTTTATGCGCCTCTTTATGCTCAAGCGCGGCACTAATGACCATATGGATTTCTTCCTGACCATCGTATTGAGGCTTTGGATATCTCATATTGTCGCAATTTTTTGCGCCCGGTCCATTTTCTTCATCAAATTCCTCACCGAAATAGTGAAGTAAGAATTTTCGACGAGACACAGACGTTTCAGCATATGCCATGACTTCTTGTAAGAGTTGAGAGCCAATCTCCTGCTCGGCAATAGGTTTGCCTTGTAAAAACTTTTCAAGCTTTTCGATATCCTTGTGGCTATAGAAAGCAATGCAATGCCCTTCTCCTCCGTCACGACCCGCACGACCCGTTTCTTGGTAGTAGCTCTCTAAACTTTTAGGGATATCATAGTGGATGACAGATCTCACGTCAGGTTTATCTATGCCCATTCCGAAAGCAATCGTCGCAACGATAATATCCACATCTTGCATGAGGAATTGATCCTGTATTCGGCTTCTCGTTTTAGAATCCTTTCCTGCGTGATAAGGCAGCGCCTTAATTCCATTTACGGATAGGGTTTCAGCAATTTGTTCTACTTTCTTTCTGCTCAAACAGTAAATGATACCGCTTTTGCCTTTGTTGTTAAGGCTGTACTGAACAATCTGTTTGAGTGCATCTTTTTTAGGGCGAACTTCATAATAGAGGTTATCTCTGTTAAAGGACGACTTGATTAAAGTTGCATTGACCATTTGAAGGTTCTTCTGAATATCTTGTTGAACCTTGGGTGTCGCTGTTGCTGTGAGCGCGATGATCGGTACATCTGCAATTTGTTTGATGATGGGGCGAATACGCCTGTACTCTGGACGAAAGTCGTGCCCCCATTCAGAAATACAGTGTGCCTCATCTACAGCAACGAAACTGATCTTTACAGATTTTAAAAACTCAATGTTACTCTCTTTTGTGAGGGTTTCCGGGGCAACATAAAGCAACTTTGTTTTACCAGCGACTACATCTGCCCTCACTTGCTCCGCTTCCGATTTGTTTAAAGATGAATTCAGAAAATGAGTAATGGCTGGATCTTCGTGATTCCCCCGCAGGGCATCCACTTGATTTTTCATTAGAGCGATCAATGGTGACACAACAATCGCCACACCCTCTAGCATTAAGGCCGGCAGCTGATAACACATGGACTTCCCTCCACCTGTGGGCATAATAACAAAGGTGTCTTTCCCGTTGAGGACACTCTGGATTGCAGTTTCTTGCTCACCCTTGAATTCATTAAATCCAAAATATGTTTGTAAAGCGCTTAGTGGCGATTCATCAATCAGGCTCATCGATGTTTAAATTTGCTCATTATAAAGATAAGCAGATTAACCTATTTTGCAACCATAAATTTATATATGGCCGATAAAAATTTAAATACATCCGTTTCAGAGGCGTCAATTCTACAGCGAGGCACACAAACGCTTCGTCTAGAAGCTGATGCTATCAATCGCCTCGCAGACCAGCTAGGCACTCCTTTTGTTGAAGTAATCAACCTCATTCTTAAGACCTCTGGAAGAGTTGTTTTAACAGGTGTAGGCAAAAGTGCGGATGTGGGCAGAAAAATTGTCGCTACCCTTAATTCGACGGGTTCACCCGCCCTTTTCGTGCATGCTGGAGATGCAGTCCATGGTGATTTAGGTGTTATTCAACAGGGGGATGTCGTGATATGTCTTTCTAAAAGTGGCAGAAGTGCAGAAATGACTGCTTTGACGCCCTTGTTAAAACAACACGGTCATACAATTGTGGGCGTCACAGGCGTTGCTGACTCTCCACTTGCACAACAATCCGACATCGTATTGATTGCTGGGGTAGATGCAGAAGCTTGTCCATATGACCTTGCTCCCACTACAAGCACCGCTGTTCAGATGGCTTTGGGTGATGCTTTGGCGATGTGTCTTATGGAAGCCAAAGGGTTTGGCGCTGAAGATTTTGCAAAATTTCATCCTGGAGGTGCACTCGGAAGACGTCTTACAGTCAGGCTTCACGATCTTATTGATCCAGAACGAAGACCGTCAGTCAGATTTGATGCCCAGATACAAGATGTCCTTCTGTCCATGACGGCCGGCAGATATGGCGCGACTGCGATTGTGGATTCGGAATCAAACATCGTTGGAATCATCACCGATGGTGACTTAAGAAGAGCACTCGTCGAAGGCAATGCCATCAATTCAAAAGCTGAGGAGATCATGACGCCGAAACCCTTTGCGATTGTGGGGACTGAACTTGCAGCACATGCCGCAAAAATGATAGAGGAAAAAGGAATATCACAGGTCATCGTCACGCATGAAAATGGGGAGTACACAGGAATGGTTCACTTACACGATCTCGTAAGAGAAGGGATTACACAGTTAAAAACGAAATGAGCCCTCTCGACCAAGAACTACCAAACGAGAAAGAAATGGGCTTTCTCGATCATTTAGAAGAAGTCAGAAAGAGATTATTCTATTCCGCAATGGCAATTGTCGCAGGCGCTACATTTCTATTCATTCAAAAAGACTGGTTATTCAATACTGTTCTTTTTGGGCCTAGAAATGAGGATTTCTTCAGCTTTAGGGCCTGGTGTAAACTTTCTGAACTCATCGGAGCAGGAGACAAACTATGCGTAAAAGACATCTCTTACGAACTCATAAATACAACCATGATGGGCAACTTCACTGCCCACATGATCGTCTCACTCATCGGAGGAGCCATCCTTGCGTTCCCATTTTTAACGATACAATTGTGGGCCTTTGTAAAGCCCGCACTTAAAGCGCCAGAAAAAAAGGCTGCAAGAGGTGCTGCGGCAGCATCGTCAACGCTGTTTTTCATGGGAGTGGCATTTGGGTATTGGGGAAT
Organism: Flavobacteriales bacterium; assembly: GCA_028823435.1. Taxonomy (GTDB): domain Bacteria; phylum Bacteroidota; class Bacteroidia; order Flavobacteriales_D; family Sanyastnellaceae; genus UBA974. The sequence goes on along the minus strand of JAPKBK010000054.1, from coordinate 5,084 downwards.
CGTTCCGCTTTCACTTCAATTCCTTGGGCATTATGAACTCGGAGATTCAATTGCTGGAACAGATGTCGCCCATAGAATAGGCGTGATGTCCTATGTGAAGACGGTGGCGACCATTTCGTTCTCTTCAGGTCTGATTTTCCAATTGCCAGTCTTGATATTCTTTCTCGCTCGGGCAGGTATTGTGACACCGAAAGGTCTTAAAAAGTATCGAAGACATGCACTTGTGGGGATCCTTGTGTTGTCTGCCATTATCACTCCGCCAGATGTCACGAGCCAAGTCATGGTCTCTATGCCGGTCCTTGCGCTCTATGAATTAGGCATCGTTATCGCGCGAAGAGAAGAGAAAAGAAGAAAAAAGAAACACAATCAGATTTGAAGTATCTTTTTCTAAGTCTCACTCTTGTTGTATGTCAATTCGGTGTTTGGAGTCAAACCACCATGGTATCAGGTCGCGTTTTTGATGGGGAAACGGGACAAGCTCTGCCATATGTAAATGTGAGCTTCGCAGGCACCTCTATCGGCACGATGACGAACCCAAAGGGTCATTATGAGCTCGCAAGTGAAAACAAAGTAAATCGAATCGTTGTCTCTTTCATGGGGTATGCCTCTCAGAGCATTCCTATTCAAAAACAAGTCACACAGAAGATTGATATCGCGCTTGAACCCCGGAGCATCGCACTAGATGCCGCAGAGGTACGACCCGACAAAAAGAAACAAAATCCCGCAAAGCCGCTTATGCAAAGAGTCGCAGATGCAAAGCCCGGCAACGACCCCTCAAACATTTCTGCAGTAAGTTATAACTACCATGAAAGACTACAAATTGACCTCAATGACATTCCTGAAAAGTTGCCTGCGCGGAAGTTCTGGGGCGCTTTTGGGTGGGTCTGGGACAATCTAGATTCCAGCGATGTACGCACCGCTCTGCCAACATTTTTGTCAGAATCAATTGGGACAAAAAGATCTCAAAAAAAGCCTCGGAGAGCAGAACAAAGGGTCGAAGCTGCAAGGGCAACTTGGCTTTCCGACGGTGAGAGTTCGTCAAGTGTAAGTGCTGAATTTCTAAATATCAACCTCTACGAGAACCAGCTTCTACTTCTTGACAAAGCCTTCACTAGCCCTTTACACGACAGGGGGACGCTCCACTACAGATACTACATTCTTGACACGTTAGAAATGCATGGGAGACCCGCATTTCACATGGCTTTTGTCCCCAGAAGAAGAGGTGAATTAACCTTTGAGGGTGAATTGTGGATTGATACTCTATCTCTTGCATTGAGCAAAGTAGAGGCCAAAATTAGTGAGGGTGCGAATCTAAATTTCGTTCGGGCGATGAGATGGAGTCAGGAGTATAGGCTCATTGATGGAAATTGGATCATCATCAAGCAAGAAGATATTATTGACCTCTCCATGACCGGGTCCAGTATGGGAATGTATGTCAGGGGGACGCGAGTCAATACAAATGTCGAATTTTCAGAGGAGTGGCCAGACTCAGTTTGGTCTTCAAAAAGGGATTTAAGTTTTGAGAAAGGGAGCAATGACATGCTGGAAAAGGAATGGGTTTTGAAGAGACCTGAGCCATTGTTGGAAAAAGAGGCCACCATTTACTGGATGGCCGATTCTGTTCAATCTATGACACAGTATAAATTGATTAAGGGGTTTTTATATGGCCTGGGGACTGGAAATGTTAAGTTGGGGAAGATCGAACTGGGCCCATGGTATTACGCATACTCAACCAATCCCATTGAAGGCAACAGATTCAGATTGGGAGTAGAAACAAGCAATGATTTCAGCAGAACATTTCTACCTAAAGTGTTCTTGGCTTATGGATCGAAAGATGAGATTTTTAAGTACGGGGGAGAGCTTACTTGGCTGCAAAGTAAAATACCTCGTATAGAATGGTATGCATCACATTCAAAGGATCTTGAACAATTTGGCATGTTAGGCTTTTTCAATCAAGGCAATGTATTTAACTCCGCACTTTCAGTTGAAGGTGGCGCAGTAAATTTAACGGAAGTGGTGAAAACAGAGGCGAGCTTTCTCGCTGAGTTTGGATCGGGTTGGTCAACGTTTGTTGAACTTCGACACCGAGATATTACAGCGAGAGGTGAACTTGAATTTCCTTTGCCCGAAAATCCGGAGGGAAATAAAGTGTTAATTACTGCAGAAAGCACTTTTCAAGTGAGATATGCCCATTCTGAGAAATTTGTCAGTGGGGCATTCGATCGGGTTTCTCTCGGATCACGATTCCCGATCATCACCGCTTCGACGACACAGGCCTGGAAAAATATTGCTGGAAGCCAGTATAGATATGGAAGGTACACATTGGAACTTGAGGGGAAACTCAGGTTTGGCCCACTGGGAAGGGTGAGATGGAATACAAATACGGGCATCTACTCAGGAACCGCACCATTTGCGCTTATGGAACTTCAACCTGCGAATGAGACTGCACTTTCAATACAACCTTCATTCAATTTGCTGCGCTATTTCGAGTACGTCACTGACAAATGGGTTCGCGCTAGTATCGAGTGGCATGCAGAAGGTGCTATTTTAAATCACATCCCTCTTATCCGCAGGGCCAAATTAAGAGAAGTCATCGGAATTAAGGGGGTCTTGGGGTCTTGGGACACAAAGCACGAAGCACTTGTCTCTCTGCCTGAAGGCACAACGGGTCTAAATGGGATATATGCAGAAGGCGTCATCGGTATCGAAAATATTTTTCAGTTCTTCCGAATCGATTACCACAGACGACTCACGGGATCTGAAGAAGGAATGAGAGATAATTGGGGGATTCGATTGGGGTTTTCGGTTGAACTTTAATGCGCGTTATCTAAAATAATAATCGTTGTAATTTTACACCATGGGATTAACGAATGATCTAGACGACGCTTTACATTCTGAAGGACTCGTCAAAAGCTACGGAGGACGAAAGGTTGTGAATGACGTCAGTTTTTACATTAAACCTGGAGAGGTGGTAGGGTTACTGGGTCCAAATGGTGCAGGGAAAACCACAAGCTTCTATACAATTGTCGGTTTGGTTCAGCCCGATGCAGGTCGGGTCTTCTTAGGAAAAGAAGAAATCACAAAGACCCCCATGCACGAAAGAGCAAAAAAGGGGATTGGATACCTCCCTCAAGAAGCGTCGGTATTCAGAGCTTTGTCAGTAGAGGATAACTTAAAAGCTATTTTAGAATTGCAAGCCCTTTCTCAAGAAGCGCAAGCCGATAAATTAGAAGAGGTGATCGAAGAGTTTGGGCTGAACAAGGTGAGGAAAAGTATGGGCAGCGTTTTGTCCGGTGGAGAGAGACGCAGGACTGAGATTGCCCGAGCATTGTGTTGCGCTCCTACATTCATCCTTTTGGATGAGCCATTTGCAGGTGTCGACCCCATCGCAGTTGAAGATATTCAACGTATCGTGATTCAGTTGAGTCAAAAAGGAATCGGTATCTTAATTACGGATCACAATGTGCAAGAAACGCTACATATCACTGACAGGGCATATTTGCTTTTTGAAGGCCAAATCTTAAAAGAAGGCACCGCCGAGTCACTTGCTTCGGACGCACAGGTGAGACGCCTTTACCTTGGTGAAAATTTCGAATTAAGACCCGGCAGGTAATCTCGCCGACAATATCTTTGACATGTATTTTCCAAAAATGTCAAACTCTAGATTTACAGTATCTCTAGGCACCAATGTATGCATGTTCGTTTCCTTCCATGTATAAGGGATGAGCGCAATAGAAAATGAATTCAGTGTGCTTTCAACAACGGTCAATGAGATGCCGTTGATGGTCACAGATCCTTTTGGAACAGTCATCCAAGCGGGGTTTTCAAGCGTCGAAGCGTGTTCGAATTTAAGGACATAAGAACCTTCACGAGACTCAGAACTAATAAGGATACCTGTCGTATCAACATGACCTTGAACCATGTGACCGTCGAGGCGGTCACCGAGACGAACACATCTCTCAAGATTGACTTGATCTCCGAGCTTCCAGCTGCCGAGTCGGGTCCGAATAAGTGTTTCTTCTATCGCGGTCACAGTATAACGCTTGGCATCGCACTTGATGACAGTAAGACAGGTTCCGTCATGGGCCAAACTTTGGTCTATTTTAAGTTCAGAAGAAAAGGGGCAACGAAGTGTAAAGTGGACATTTGAACCCTCTTTCTCAATACCCTCGATGACTCCTATAGATTCAATAATTCCTGTAAACATCCTTCAGTAATTTTTTCGTTTCGTGTTATTCAACTACAATACCTTTTCCACCAACCAAATGCAAAGTACCTGATATTTTCTCAGGCACGATACCTTCCAGACGTCGTGTATATACGACAGCTGTATAGTAATAGACGCCGTCAGGCATACGTTCACCCGTCTCGAAATGCGTGCCATCCCAATTGACATCGGGGTCAAGTGTATAAAACACGGGCACACCCCATCTGTTGTTGATCACAAAATCTACGCTATCAACAAACTTCCAAGGGAATGCCTGAAAGACATCGTTCATGTTGTCCTGATTGGGAGAGAATACATTCGGTAGAAAATAAAATGGACAATTGTCTACACATTCAATGTTAGAAAACGCACTCTCATTCCGTCTATATTCACCATCAGGACCTATGTTTAAACTATCCAATGCTGTCACAGCGAAACATCCAGCAATACTTCCCTCCTCTCCTTCTTCATTAAATATAAAAGCCGTGTCCAACGCGAATACGCCATCATTGTCAAAAAACGCATAGGGCTTCAATGAATCGCCTTCGAAAGGAGCCCAGTACAAGATATACCCCATCACATCATCTGCACATCCATCAGTCACATGCCAAGAGACAACGTCAATCTCTTGTGGGCAGTCTGGATCTACTTGTAAAACAGGCGGACAGGGAGGTGTGAAATCGTAGGGGGTGGCACACACGATTTGGGCTGCATTGCGCAGAGGTGTTTCTATACCTGAAGCATCATAATTTCCCTCAGAAATAACGCTGTAGCAATACTCTACCCCATTAACCAAGCCCGAATCTTCATATAAAAATGATTGATAAATGGGGAAAGCCTGCCCCCCTCCCGGCGCCACGACACCGGGTATATCAAC
>JAPKBK010000277.1 GCA_028823435.1 Flavobacteriales bacterium | reverse complement strand
CCGCCGTTACAGAAATCCAATGAACCACTCGCTGTTACAGATGTATCTGCAGCAGCATATAATGACGTTGTAAATGTTGCCGTCGTGTCAACACAGCCGTTGGACGTTGTGACAACTGCATAATAAGAGCCGGCTTGAGTACTAGAAATACTCTGAGTCGTAGCTCCATTGCTCCATGCATACGTCTGGCCAGCAGCTGCAGTCAATGTGACTGATCCGCCGTTACAGAAATCCAATGAACCACTCGCTGTTACAGATGTATCTGCAGCAGGGTAGCTTAATGATGTTAACACTGTAGAGTCTACTACCACGACACCACTTGGATAAATTGCCGTGAAGGAATATATCCCAGGGGTTGATACCGAAATTGCATTTGTTGTTTCTCCGGTGCTCCAAACCACATTGGTAACGTTAGTTCCCGCTGAAAGAGTCGTCGAAGAAGTCCCACATACTTTTGGTTGAATATCAGCTAAAGGATTAACAGGAGATAGCTCTGTACAGCTACTCAAGTGAACAGCAGGCAAGATGTCAGCTTTCACCACAACAAGCTCACGATTCCCGCTTTGAGCAGCGCACGATGTAAGCAGACTATCATGCGGGTCTGTCCATGAATTTCCATTCACAAATAAGTATTCAATAGTATCACCAAGAACAAAATCTAATGTCGTTTCATAGATGTTATCTCCGTTAACGTCAGTCATTAAATCTGTATTCGCTGAATACCCATTCCATGATCCCGCAACATGAACTCCTTTTGATGAAGACACATTCTGATTACGCATATCCACCCGAAGAGTGACCGAAACAACCGCAAACCTGAGTGTGTCGTTTACCGCACAACCATCAACATCTACCGCCGTGGCCCAATATGTTGGTGACGGAATCCCGGTATATGTTATTGTTTGAGTCGTGTCGCCGGTACTCCATACTATAGATGTAAAGCCTCCAGATGGCAATGACAATGAACTCTGTCCTTTTGAGATAGCGAATCTTCCTTGGGCGATGTCACATTTAGACGCGTCGCTTTCATATGCCCCTAAATCAACTGCCCCGTTTATATCGGGACGAGAGACACCATAGCCATCGGCATAAAACACAACTGTCGTATCACCGATATTATGATGGTCATCAAACAAGGACAGTCGATAATCGTCATTGGCTTTATTTACAAAGACGACAGGTAATGTATCGCAATTCTGCACTGTTAAGGTTGCTGCTCCGGAACCTGAGGAAACAAGTGTCGATGGCAATCTCGTGTTCTTAAACTGTATTGGGCCAGCCCAATAGGTATTGGCATTGGAGATTTTTCCGTCCACAGTATAAGACGATCCTGGCTTAGCAACAATAATATTGTTCACCGACATGAACTCATGATTCGCCGCTGGAGCAACAAAAAGATCTCCAGATAAATTCACAATTGTTGAATTGTAAATCTTGTGAGTGTATTCATTGCTAAACACTTCAGCATATCCATCAGCATCAAAGAAGCAATTATAAAAAATTGCTGACTCATCTTGATTGACATTTATCATTCCTAATCCGGTAACGAACCCTGAGGCTTTGTTCTTAAGGAAATGGCAATTGACAAAAGTGATCCCTTGACTTGAGCCGTGGTAATAATCCCCGCCGGCTCCAATCGCATCCTTAAATTCACAAGCAATTACTTTGATTCCTTGAGTATTCTTGGAAGGTGCTGTTAATAAGCCTACACCGTCTTGTAAGGTTAAGTGCTTCAGTGTTACTCTACTTCGATTTAATGTAGCTACCATTAGAGAATCATGACCCGTAATTATCGGGCGATTCAAAGAGTCCAGACCTCTGACTGTAAATCTTGCGCTGGAAGTGTCCTGATCAACAACAAAAGAACCATATGTTCCAGGGAAAATTATAATCTCATCTCCAGCATCAGAAGCATTAATGGCCGCTTGAATAGTTGCATAAGGAAGATTTTTCTTTCCTGAATTTGAATTCATACCATTGTTTGACACGTAGATCTTGTCAAGATTAACAACATATGTTGAATCGGAAATTGTGTCACCTAAATATTCAAACGTGAACTTAAGTTTACCGCTATAACCATTGAGTTGAATTTGGTTGGTCATATTTAAACCGGTGCTCCAGTCGCCTATAGACCCACCTGTTTGAATCAACAAAGAGTCTCCACCATAGAAAGTAGAGTCCGGCAAGACATCATAAACTAGCGGTCCAGAATAAAACTGACCGTAGTTTACAAATCCTTTTGTTGTAAGGTCGTATTCATCATAGATCCTCAAAAT
>JAPKBK010000053.1 GCA_028823435.1 Flavobacteriales bacterium | reverse complement strand
ACCTTGCTGCAAATCTTGTTTCTATAGGCCAAATGCTTATTATCAAGCGATATTTCATTGATGAGGCGAAAATTCTGGCACAAATTGACAAAAACGTCAAGAGCCCTAAAAAGAAATCCGCCTTCCAGGAAAGACTTGCTGAGATGCAGAAAGAACAGGTGAGTAAAACAAAGGAAATAAAGGCTGCCAAATCGAGACGTAAAAAGAAGTAAACATGACCTTCTGTAAAGCAAATACCGCATGTCTTCTTGTGTTTGTTGCACTGGCTTTTTCAAGTTGCAATCAAAAAAAGGAAATATCCAATGGACATATACCTCTTGAGGTATCGGTAGGCTTACAAAAGACCATGTGCTATGGATCGTGTCCATCGTTCAATTTATCGGTACTCAACAATGGGCAGGCGACACTGACAGTCGGTCGTTTTGCAGAAAAGGCCTTTGGGAGACATCTCGATGAGGGGAAATACACGGGAACGATTGCGCTTCATGAGATTTCAAAAATTACAGCATTTGCTGAAAAAATGGGGTATCTCAAGCTCGAGGACAGATACGACAATCCGATGATCATGGATATTCCAGCTGCGATCTCTACCATTAATGGTAAAACTGTATTTAACCGTCATGAAGGACCTGACCTAAAGGATCTTTATTCACGCATAGAATCCTTAATAAGCACCGTTGATTGGGTTGAGAAACCCGATACAGAAAAGTAATATAAATTTAACACCCGCTACCAATGAAACGTATTTTTTCAATCGCAATTATTGCGTTAACAGCAATCCTGATTGCTCCTACAACCCAGGCTCAAGAGGGAATGTGGCTCATGCACACTCTAGAAGAAATCAATGAAGAGTCCATGCAGAACTCTGGATTCCGTCTGGACGCTGACGACGTCTATGACATCAACAACGCCTCTCTCAAAGATGCCATCATTCGACTTAACGGCGGAAGCTGTACGGCGGAAGTCATCTCTTCACAAGGCCTGGTCTTAACAAACCACCACTGTGCATATGGCGCCATTCAAGGTTTCAGTTCACCTGAGAATGATTACTTAACGGACGGATTTTTCGCTTTAAGTAAAGACCAAGAAATGAACATCGAAGGCTTTGAGGTAAGTTTCCTTGTTCGCATCGATGATATCACAGACCGCGTCCTTGCAAACGTTACAGACGAAATGAGTGAGGATGAGCGCACTCAAGCGATACAAACGACTCAAAACGAAATTAACACTGAATACGCTGATGGAGATGTTCACGGGTATCAGTACGAAGTCAAAAGCTTCTACTATGGCAACGAATTTTACATGTTTATCTACAACACATACCGCGACATCCGATTGGTTGGCGCGCCGCCGGAAAGCGTTGGAAAGTACGGAGGCGACACAGACAACTGGATGTGGCCACGTCATACGGGCGACTTCTCAATGTTGAGAATTTATGCCGATGCTGACAACAACCCTGCAGACTATTCAGAATCAAACATACCTTATACACCCAAGCGTCACTTAAAAATCAGCATGGATGGTGTAGACCAAGGTGACTTCACAATGGTCATGGGATACCCTGGAAGTACAGACCGTTTTCTCAGCAGCTGGGGAATCGAACAAGCACTGGCGCTTAATAACCCGAGTGTTGTAGATGTTCGCGATCTTAAATTAAGAACGATGAAAGCGCATATGGACGAAGACCTAGGTGTTCGAATTCAGTATGCTGCTAAATATGCCCAAACAGCCAATTACTGGAAATACTATATCGGACAATCAAAAGGACTTAAAGCACTTAATGTTCAGGGTCAAAAGGAAGCGATTGAAGCGCGATTCTCATCTTGGGCTACTTCTTCACCTGAGTTAGAAGCAGAGTATGGCGACGCATTAAATCTCATTGAAGCGTATTACGTCGCAACGGATGCGACTGCAAAAGCTGACGCATACGCGCTAGAAGCAGGTTTAATCGGCTCTGACATTACATTGTTTGCCGTACGATTTGGAAGAACAGCTCCAGGTTTATTCTCAGAGGATGCAGATCAAATTGCCGCAACAAAGGCAAGACTTTCAGGATTGTGTGACGATTTCTTCAAGGATTATGACATGGCCACTGACCGCGACTTGTTTATTAACCTCATGACGAAGTACCAAACAGACATCGCTCCTGAGAACTTGCCATCGTTCTTTGCGAATGTAAACAAGAAGTACAAGGGAAGCATCAAGCGTTACGCGACAAAGATGTATGCAAACAGCTTTCTAGTCAATGAAGAAACTGCACGGAACTTTATCGCGAATCCTTCTGAAAAAGCACTTAATAAAGACCTCGCTGTCAATGCAGCGATGAGTATTCTAGAAACATACTTCGGCTCAATGGAGAGTGACGCACAAGACAAGTACGATCGAGGTTACCGATTGTTTGTAAAAGGACTCCGTGAGATGCAACCGAACAAAGCATTCTATCCAGATGCGAACTCTACAATGCGTTGTACATATGGACCTGTGGGCGATTATTCACCTGCTGACGCAGTACAATACGACTTCGTCACAACGGCAAATGGCATTCTACAGAAAATGGACAACACAGATCCTGAGTTCGTTGTCCCTGCAAGATTGGAAGAACTTCTGAAGGCCAGAGATTACGGCCAGTATGTAGATGAAAGCGGAGAGTTGGTCATTTGCTTCTTACATGGAACAGATATTACTGGCGGAAACTCTGGGTCTCCCGTGATGAATGCAAATGGTGACCTGATCGGGCTTGCCTTTGATGGTAATTGGGAAGCAATGAGTGGAGACATTGCGTTTGAGCCAGCACTACAACGTACAATTTCTGTGGACATTAGATATGTTTTGTGGATCGTAGATAAATTTGCAGGTGCGACAAACATTATTGATGAACTTGATTTGGTTTGGGAAAACGAAGGGGGCGAGCCATCTGAAACCAGCACAATCTCAGACCCTGCTGGTTATAAAGAATAAAAAGATTACACCGCATTAATTTGTGGCAACCCCGAATGGTTTAATGATCATTCGGGGTTTTTGTTTTCCATATTTATTAAATAGTACCTTTGTCGCGTGAGAATAGATATCCTAACCGTACTGCCAGGACTTTTACATGGGCCTTTTGCAGAAAGCATTGTGAAACGTGGAATAGAGAAAGGGCTTGTGGAAGTTCATTTACACGACATCCGTAAATACACAAAGGACAAGCATAAAAGAGTGGATGACACGCCATTTGGTGGTGCGGCAGGTATGGTGCTCGCGATCCAACCTATCCACGACGCAATTCAGGATTTACAATCACAAAGAGTCTACAATGAGGTGATTTTTTTAACACCTGATGGTGAAAGACTTGCACAAAGCCGTGTTAATCAGCTCTCTCTTTGTGGCAACATCTTGATGATTTGTGGTCACTATAAAGGCATAGACCAAAGGCTCAGGGACAAATTTGTGACACTAGAAATATCTATTGGCGACTACGTATTAAGTGGTGGCGAACTGGCCGCTGCAGTATTGACAGATGCGATTGTAAGGCTAGTCCCCGGTGTAATTGGAGATGAAATGAGTGCATTGACTGACTCTTTTCAGGATGGATTATTGGCGCCGCCAGTTTACACAAGACCTGCAGATTACCAAGGCTTAAAAGTACCCGAAGTGTTGCTAAGCGGAGACCATGCAAAAATCCAAAAATGGGAGGAAGACCAAGCGTTAAAACGAACCCAAGAAAGGCGTCCAGATTTACTTCACGGATAAAGTGAGATTTTATGCCGAGCGTGCTGAATTTATTCGTAATATTGCACACTGAATTTAGACGGGCTTAAGAATATTATAATGGAGCGCATTAAGGAGATTTCAAATATGATGGTTGAGCCGCGCGAGTGGCCGAAATTTGGTGCTGGAGATACAGTGACCATTACCGTCAAAATTACAGAGGGTAAAAAGGAACGTCTACAAGCTTTCCAAGGTGTTGTGCTACAACGTCGCGGATTTGGCATGACAGAGACCTTTACCGTACGTAAGATGTCAAGTAGCATCGGAGTAGAAAGAATATTCCCGACTAACAGCCCACACCTTGACAGCATTGTTGTCAATAAGTACGGTGTAGTTCGTAGATCTAGAATATTCTACATCCGTAACTTAACTGGTAAGTCTGCGCGTATTAAAGAGCGCCGCATGTAATCAGTGAATCACACAACTTTATACATTTTTATAAATGTAAAAAAAGCCGTCCCTTTTAAGGAGACGGCTTTTTTATTGTCCTATAAATGGATGAGGTGCTTTGCCTACAAACTCATCCCAACAACGCATCGACACGCGCCAAAACTGCAGCCTCACGAGATGTTACGCTCGAGACAAGTTCTTCACATCGGGAAAGAACAGTCCCCACATACGCTTTGTCATTTAGATCAGCTGTGTTGACTCTCGCATTTAGAATCGCGCCAAGGACAGCTGTCCGAAGGCACATTGCGCCTACTCCTGCATCGGTGATGGAGTTTGGATTGCCGAAATCAGCCATTGCCTCTGCAACCTCGAGCGCGTCATGCGCGACTTCCGCCACTTGCATTGGGATCTCAATGGCGTGTTTTGTCGCGGTCTGTATCGCTTCATCGCGCGTTGACTTCTGATCTTCTGTCGATTTGGGAAGGCCATAGGCATCCATGATTCCGTTAAATGCTGCTGTGTCGGCGTCGACAAGAGCGAGCAGACGAGAATGATAGGTTTGGCCTTTGTCAGCCCAGTTACTGAACTCCTCCCAGCGGTCATCCCATCCGCGTTTATTTGCACTTAGGTTTGCGACCATCGTAGAAAGCGCTGTCCCAAGGGCACCGGAATAAGCAGCGATGGAACCTCCTCCAGGTGCAGGTGATTCGGAAGCCGTTTCGTTAGAAAAATCTCGCAGGTTTTTTTCAAGAAGCGGAAAAGCACCAAGTCCACCGATTAAATATTCAATGATTCGTTCATCTGGATTGAATGGTGCCAAATCATCCAGGCCAAGGGATTTAATGGCAATCTTTATCTTTTCTGATTCCGAGACCCCCGTAGATCTTTGTTGTTTACGCAGGAAGTAATCGGCTGCGTCTGTCATCACTTTCAATGGAACAAGACCTACAAGTTCTGAACCAGTGACACGAATCCCACGGTCTTGGGCTTTTGAGCACGCTTCGTCAAACGCAACATGTGTCGGTGTCACATTAATATCTGTCAGGTTTAATGAAAGTTGAGCGATTCCATACTCTTCAATATACCAGCCTATTCCTTTCACAGACTTGAGCGTGCCAGGTTGACGAACGGGCGCACCATTTGCATCCTTCATGATTTTACCTGAAACCTTCCCTCCTTCACGCTTCATTCTACCTGCCTCTCGTATATCAAAGGCAATCGCGTTCGCACGGCGAGAAGATGTTGAGTTAATATTGATGTTGTAAGCCACAAGGAAATCACGCGCGCCAATAGCGGTTGCGCCTGTTTTACGAGCGCGATCATTGAACGCAGCTGGTCCGAAATCTGGTCGAAATTCATCCGAGGATAACTTTTCTAAACCTTCATACTCCCCTTTTCTGCAAAAAGCAAGGTTTTTACGTTCAGGCGTGTGGGCTGCAGATTCATAGTGGTATCCAGGAATACCTAACGCCTCTCCCACACGTTTCCCCAGGGCATGAGCTACTTGAATACAATCTTCCATCGTAACGCCAGAGATGGGAACAAAAGGACATACGTCTGTTGCGCCCATCCGGGGGTGTTCACCAGCGTGTTTCGACATATCGATAAGCTCGGCGGCCTTTTCTATGACACGAAATGCCGCCTCACCAATTGTTTCTGGTGGACCGACAAAAGTAATCACTGTACGATTTGTACTTTTTCCTGGATCGACATCTAGAAGCCTACACCCCTCTACGGTCTCTATGACTGAGGTAACAGCATCAATTATTTCTGGACGACGTCCTTCAGAAATATTAGGAACACATTCAATGAGTCTTTGCATGAAGTAAAACTACCTCACAAGATGTAGGTTTAGCCTAACCAAACTTCACCATTAACATACACCTTTTCAACAACGATGTCATTCAATCGGTATGGGATTTCCTCCAGGCCACTCATTTCACGTGTTAAAATGAAATTTGCACGCTTCCCCAATGAGAGTGTACCCACTGAATCTACAAGCTCCATGGCTGCTGCGCCATTCAAAGTTGCCGCGGCGATCGCCTCTATGGGTTCAAGCCCCATCTTCAAAGACCCGAGACGTACCACTTCAGTCATATCTCCTGAGGGTGATGTCCCTGGGTTGTGATCTGTTGCGAGCACAAGAGGGAGACCTGCATCGACAAGTTGACGACCTGGCGTATATGGCAGGCCTAAGAAATGAGAGCAAAGCGGAAGCGCTACAGGAAAAGTAGGATGCTTTCTGTCTTTTGAAAGCGTCGTTTTCAGAGCGGCAATATCTTCATCGTTGACCACTTCTAGGTGATCTACACTCAACGAATTATTATTAACGCATAACTCCACCCCACCTAATATATTAAACTGATTAACATGTATTTTAGATTTAACACCTAATTTCTTAGCAGCCTCAATAATGCGCTGTGTATCCACCAGTGAGAAGTAGCCTGTTTCGCAAAAAACATCCACATAATCGACAAGTCCTTCCGAGACAAATTCGGGAAGCATATCCTCAATGACATGTGTGGTGTAATCCGAAGAATTGTCGAACTCAGCAGGAACAGCATGACACCCCAGAAAGGTGGCCTTAAGTGGAATGGGAGACACCGACTTCAGACGCTTTATCACCCTTAGCATCTTGCGCTCTGCTTTGAGAGTAAGGCCGTAACCCGATTTAATCTCTAGCGCACCTACACCCAGCTTGATAACATCCAGAAGGCGATCAAGTGACCTGTCAAAGAGCACGTCCTCAGGCAATTTCTGAATTGCGCGTGCAGAGTTGAGAATGCCACCTCCTTTTGCGGCAATCTCTTCGTACGACAATCCTCTTAACCGATCGAGGAACTCACCTGCTCTGTCATCAGCATATACAAGGTGAGAGTGGCTGTCACACCAAGAAGGAAGAATGAAGCGGCCTGAACACACAACCGTTTCTCCGTCACATTTGGGACATTCTGACATGGGCCCAAACCCCGTTATTTTCTTCCCCTCAACTGTCAACCATGCATTTTCAAGTACAGGAAATTGCGTCATATCAGCTCCAGCCAAATAAGGAGGTGAGATTTTGTAACAACCGACTAATCCTTTGATGTCTTTAAAGAGTGTTTGCATAGGCCGCAAGTTATATCTTGCAGGCTATGGCAGGCAATACTTTCGGCAAGCTCTTACAAATAACTACGTTCGGCGAATCTCACGGGGCGTCTATCGGAGGCATTCTTGACGGGTTGCCGTCGGGCTTAACCATTGATATTGAGTCGATTCAAAGCGAATTAGACCGCCGAAGACCTGGCACGTCTCACCTCACTACGGCTCGGAAAGAACACGATATTGTCGCTATTTTTTCTGGCGTAATCAAAAATGAAGATGAATCTTTAATCAGCACTGGCACACCTGTCGGGTTTGGCATTCAGAATAAGGATGCAAAAAGCAAAGATTACGCATACCTGAAAAACGCATACAGACCCTCACATGCTGATTATACCTATGAAGCCAAATATGGTCTAAGAGACATTCGAGGCGGAGGGAGATCTTCCGCGAGAGAAACAGCGTGTAGAGTTGTGGGAGGCGCCATTGCAAAACAACTTCTATTTGCAGCAAGCAAGGTTGAAATAAGTGCCTATGTTGAAAGAGTACACGACATCTCAGTCCCCTTCCCTCCTGCCTTTTTTGAGAGATCTGTGATTGACGAGAACATCGTCAGATGCCCCTCAAAGGAAATCGCTGACAGAATGATTCAGCGCATTGAAGAGGTTAAAAAAGCGGGTGACACCGTAGGAGGCGCAATAGTCGTTGTGGCAAAAAATGTTCCGTCGGGATGGGGAGAACCTGTTTTTGACAAACTCGAAGCAGACCTGGCAAAAGCGCTCATGAGCATCCCTGCTGTAAAGGGCATTGAAGTGGGTTCGGGATTCACTGGCACACTTATGAAAGGCTCAGAACACAATGACGCCTTCAGAACAGACAAGGATGGCGGGGTCAATACTGAAACAAACAGAAGTGGCGGCATTCAAGGGGGAATTTCTAATGGAGAAGAGATCGTGTTAAGAATCGGGTTTAAGCCCGTGTCTACGATTAAAAAAGAACAGAACACGGTGAACCGAGACAGTGAAGAAATGACGATCAGCGGGAAAGGAAGGCACGATCCTTGTGTTCTACCTCGCGCCGTTCCGATCGTAGAGGCCATGGTTGCATTGGTCTTGGGAGACCATCTGTTGAGGCAAAGATCTGCACGTTTATGAACGCCCTCTGGAAATAGAATTGACAAAACAATGAGTAAAGAATCTACAAACAAAGGACTGGCCTTACACTGGAAAGTCATTATAGGACTGATACTTGGTGTGATATACGCCTGGATGAGTGTGGCGTTTGGTTGGAATGAATTTACGTTAAAATGGATTCAACCATTCGGCGACATTTTCATAAATCTATTGAAACTCATTGCTGTCCCGCTTGTTCTATTCAGCATTATAAGTGGTGTCGCGAGTCTGGGAGACATGAAAAAGCTTGGCCGGATGGGGGTTAAAACGTTGGCCATCTATCTGACGACAACAATGTTTGCGGTGATTGTGGGCTTAACACTTGTGAATATTTTCAAGCCAGGAACACACGCCAGTGAAACACTTAGAGAGGACAACAGGATCAGATACGAGCTTTGGCGAGATGCAAATGACATTACGCGGCTAGACAGCATCACCATTTCTGCATTGCCTGAATTTGCCGAAAAAGTAGAGCTCATTCAAGGAGAGGTCACTGAAGCAAACGAATGGGTCAGTGACAAACTGAACAAAGCGGAAAACACAAAAAACAGCGGCCCCCTTCAACCCTTGGTTGATGTCGTCCCGAAAAATATCTTTCAATCTTTAAGCGACATGCAAATGTTGCAAATTATCTTCTTTGCGATCTTCTTTGGAATCGTGGTCACTGGACTTCAAGGAGAACAGAAGAAAACAGTAGTCAAAGCTGTAGACGCCTTAAACGAAGTGTTCATTCAAATGGTTTGGGTGGTCATGAAGGCGATGCCCATCTTTGTGTTTGCGCTTATGGCAGGCCAAATCGTGAAGGCTGCAGGTTCCGATCCAGAACATTTCCAACAGCTACTCACATTTCTATTGTACTATTCTATTGTCGTTGTTTTGGGCCTTTTCATCATGGCGTTTATCGTGTACCCAGCCATAGTCTCATTGTTTGTAAAGAAGATGAGTTGGAAGCAATTTACGACGGGGATGCGTGATGCTCAGATTACCGCATTTTCGACATCCTCCTCTGTAGCCACGTTGCCTGTCACCATGAAATGCGTGGAGGAAAACTTAGGTGTTTCAGAACGAAGCTCGAGCTTCGTTCTTCCTATTGGAGCAACCGTAAACATGGATGGAACCAGCTTGTATCAAGCAATCGCAGTGGTCGCACTCGCTCAGTTTCACATGGTGGACTTGACCATCGCACAACAATCAATCATTGTTCTGACTGCAACTTTGGC
>JAPKBK010000276.1 GCA_028823435.1 Flavobacteriales bacterium | reverse complement strand
CTGTTACTTTTTCACTGATTTCAGACATAATATTCGTGTTCAATTTGAGGCAAAACTAACCCAATAGTTGACCCTAAAGCAACAATAACAAGAAAGTTTTAACCAAAAAGATGATAATTCAGATATCAAGCCCATACAAATCAACACAAAACGCCCTCAAAACATTCATTACTTCATGTGATATTCACGAATATTTTATCAAAATATCGTTGATGGCCTTGCGGTCTAAGTTGGGCACCTCACAATTGTCGGATGGAAAGCCGAAAGGAATATTTAAATACGCCCGTTCATTCTCAGGCCTCTCTAAAATTTCAGCAAGAAAATTCATGGGCGAGGGTGTGTGAGTTAAAGCAACAAGACCGATTTCATGAAGTGCCGTCAGCAAAATTCCCACAGCAATTCCCACACTCTCATTGACGTAATAATTTTGTGATTTTCCAGATTGAACAGGCCCATATGAGTGCTTGAAAACAACAATTAAGCCCGGTGCATTTTCTATAAAAGGCTTGACCTCGTTCGTGCCGAAGGGCGCCAAATCCTTCATCCACTCTTGACTCATTCTTCCATTGTAGTTTTTATACTCCTCCGCTTCAGCTGCAACTCTAATTCTCTTTCTAATTTCAGGATCTGTGACCAAACAAAATGACCATGGTTGTTTGTGTGCTCCTGAGGGAGCTGTGCCGGCTGCCTCTATGCAGTTGACAACAGCATCCATGGGGACTTCATCCGATGAGAATTGTCGAACACTGCGACGGGTTTTCATTTTCTCTAGGAATGCGTGACTTCGCTCAAGCATTTCTTTTGGCGAGAACCTCTCTGGTTGATACCTCATTTGTTTTTATAAGAAGTATCTCTCAGTTTTTGCATCAATTTCGATGCATAAATAAAGTCGTTGAGCGTTTGAGAATCTGAGACCATCATGTCAGCATTGTCACCTTTGAAAGCAATCTCTCCATTGTGGATAAAGTGTATGGTATCTGAAGCTTCAATAACGCTGTTCATGTCGTGGCTTACAACGACAGTCGTCATGCCGTATTCGTTTGTAATATCCAAGATCAAATTGTCAATGACAATCGCGGTTTGGGGGTCCAGACCGGAGTTGGGTTCGTCACAAAAAAGATATTTAGGATTCATTGATATGGCACGTGCAATCCCAACTCTCTTTTGCATTCCTCCGCTTAGTTCAGCGGGGAACTTCTCTCCTTGGCCCTCCAGTTCTACTCTTGATAAACAATCCTGGACCCTGGCAGTCATACTGTCCTCGTCCATATCACTGAACATCTTTAGAGGAAATTTGATGTTTTCAGCGACTGTCATGGAGTCGAACAATGCCCCGCCTTGAAATAACATTCCTATTTCTTTTCTAATCTCCTTTCGTTCCTTTCTGTTCATTGCAGTAAAGTCACGTCCATCAAAAAACACATGGCCAAAATCTGGCTCTATCAATCCCACTGTACACTTGGTAAGGACACTTTTTCCTGAGCCTGATCTTCCTATGATAAAGTTGACCTTGCCTTTTTCGAAAGTTGCGCTCACATCTTTTAAAACGTGAGTGCCTCCAAACGATTTCGATATGTTTTTTACTTCAATCAATCTGAGTAATTATGTAAGAAGGAGTTTTGTGAGAACGAGATTTGTGAGCATGATAATAACGACGCTGTAAACCACAGCCTTGGTACTCGATTTTGCAACTTCTATCGCACCGCCAGAGGTATAGTATCCGTGATACGCTGAGACAGAGGTCATGATCAAGGCAAAAATAGTGGTCTTAATCAATGCGTAGACGACATCGTAGGAGACAAAGTCTACTTGTAGACCATACTCGAAGTCCGCCATACTGCTCACCCCCGTGATAAGGGCGATGACTGCGCCAGATGACACGCCCAAGGCCATACTCATAATGACGAGGACTGGAATACATATAAAACCCGCGATGACCTTAGGCAAAACAAGGAATCCAGCACTGTTCACTCCCATGATCTCGAGTGCATCAATCTGCTCTGTTACGCGCATTGTACCGAGTTGTGATGCGATGTTTGAGCCTACCTTCCCGGCCAAGATAACAGGGATAAGCGTAGGAGAAAACTCTAAAATCATGGTTTGGCGTACCGTAAAACCTATCGTGTAAATTGGAATCCAACCTCCTATCTGATGTGCCGTCTGCAGGCACATCACCGCACCCATGAAAACACTCAAAAGCGCCACAATCCCCACACTTTCAACGCCTATTATAGACATTTCTTTCACCAATTGTCGACGAAAAATCTTGCCTTTTTCAGGTTTATGCA
>JAPKBK010000275.1 GCA_028823435.1 Flavobacteriales bacterium | reverse complement strand
AAAACCCCTCCGAATTGGAGAGGTTTTAATTGAGCGAAAAACGAGACTCGAACTCGCGACCCCAACCTTGGCAAGGTTGTGCTCTACCAACTGAGCTATTTTCGCTTATTTCCGCATCGCGTTCGAAACGGATAGCAAAAGTAGTGCAAGGAAAGTGTTATGCAATGAGTAGAGTAGAAATATTTTTGGTGTAAGTCATCTGACGTATCTTTGGCGCGATGAGTAAAATGAATATAAAGGAAGCAGATCGAAGCGATACGCTCACCTACAATAGCAACAGAGATGATTTGGTAATCCCAGAGTATGGGAGAGGTATTCATATTATGTTGGCGCATATGATGGGTCTTACGGATAAGGCAGAGCGCACGAAGTGTGCTGAAGCAATCGTAAGTGTGATGGGCAGTGTTGTGCCTCCGGAGGGCAACGAAGAGGAGGGCAAACATAAGCTTTGGAATCAACTGTATCAGATGTCTGCCTACCAAATGGATGTGGATAGTCCATTCGACAAGCCAGAACCGACGTCTAGAAGTGAAGCTCCAGAAAGGATAGATTATCCGACAGAGACCTCTCGTGCCGGACATTTCGGTCGTACTGTAGAGGCAATGATTGAAATGGCAAAAAAGTTGGAAGATTCTGAAGAGAAATCCATCCTCATCGTCAAGCTCGCCAATACGATGAAAATGCACTTCCTTACTTGGAATAGGAATACTGTAGAGCGGAGTTTTATTGCTGAACAACTGAAAGAAAAATCTGGTGGAGCGTTACTTCTTCCAGAGGATGTGGTGTTAGATAGCTCTGCTGAAATTTTAAGGAGTATTCGTAAAACGAGTGATGCGCTTGAACGCAAGCGTCCAGGGAAGAAAGGCGGTGCGCCACAAAAAAGCGGCGGAAATCGAAACAATGCCCCGAATCGAGGTGGCTCAAAGAACCACAGAAGGAGGTAAACATTCCACAAATCCCTTCTAACAAGTTCCTGCACTACATACTCGGGAATTTGAAAAACAGTCTCATTTTTACGGGATGAGTAGTTTTATAATAGAAGGTGGCCATAAACTGAGTGGGGAGGTCATACCACAAGGCGCAAAAAACGAAGCGCTACAGATATTAAGTTCAGTGCTGTTAACACCTGGCGAAGTTGAAATAGACAACCTCCCGGACATTGTTGATGTCAATAAACTGATTGATCTTTTAAGTTCTATGGGCGTAAAAACCCGTAAACTTTCTGAGGGGAAGTATTGGTTTAAGGCGGACGACATCAATTTGGAATTCCTTAAATCAGATGAGTTTAAGGAGAAAGGAAGTTCGTTGAGGGGGTCGGTCATGATCTTGGGTCCGCTTTTGACTAGGTTTGGTATAGGCGCGTTGCCGAGGCCAGGCGGAGATAAGATCGGTAGAAGAAGAATGGACACCACTTTTCTTGGTTTCAAGGAACTGGGTGCAGAATTCAGCTATGATTCAGCTACGGGATTTTTTACGGCAAATGTTCCAAAAGGAAAGCTCAAAGGGAAGAACATGCTTTTAGATGAAGCATCAGTAACGGGGACTGCAAATGTCGTGATGGCCGCAGTAATGGCTGAAGGCACGACGACGATATACAATGCAGCGTGCGAGCCCTACTTGCAACAACTGTGTAAGATCATCAATAAGATGGGAGGGAAGATTACAGGGGTAGGCTCGAATCTTTTAACGATTGAAGGTGTGACAGAATTAGGCGGTGCGACCCACAGATGTCTGCCTGACATGATCGAGGTTGGAAGTTTTATAGGTATGGCAGCGATGACGAAGTCAGAGCTTACGATTAAAGATGTGAAGTACGATGAACTAGGAGTGATCCCGAGAATCTTCAAAAGAATGGGCGTGAAACTTGAAAGGAGAGGGGATGACATCTTCGTTCCTGCTCAAGATTCGTATGAAATAGACAAATACATTGACGGTTCTATTTTGACCGTTTCGGATGCGCCATGGCCAGGGTTTACCCCAGATTTATTAAGTATTGTCCTCGTGATGGCAACCCAGGCCAAAGGGTCTGTTTTAATTCATCAGAAGATGTTTGAGAGCCGACTCTTTTTTGTGGACAAACTCATAGATATGGGGGCCCAAATTATCCTTTGCGATCCTCACCGTGCAACAGTGAACGGATTGAATCACACAAGCCCACTTCGGGCTGTGACCATGACGTCTCCAGACATACGTGCAGGGGTGTCTCTGCTTATCGCAGCGCTCTCAGCAGAGGGTACATCCACCATACATAACATTGGTCAAATTGACAGAGGATATCAAAATATTGATG
>JAPKBK010000274.1 GCA_028823435.1 Flavobacteriales bacterium | reverse complement strand
ATTCTGTTGCTCTTCTCTTCTATCACGCCTCGCATGACATGCATGCCATATACCATAATAAACATAAACATGAAGACTGAAAAGACAAATCCGATGGCACTCTTGTTCTCTATATTCCGATCTTCTGTGACAATATTCTGAGTGACGAGGCCTATTCGTACTTTCAGCTTCTTGTAGGTGTCATAATCAAGTGTGGATTCTGATTTCACTCTCAATCGTTCTATCGCCTCTCCCAAATCTCTTTTAACTGCTGATTGCACTTTCATCGGGGCAGCAGATTCATATTTCAACAGCGCCTTTGCACTCTGCATAATCCCATCGTCAAGCTCGATCATGGCTGTAAACTCACTCTCAAGAAACGCCTCTGTATCTAACGCATTGCTTGCAAATCTATATTCCAGAAAGCTCCTTTCTGGGAAACACTCTGGGCAACTGGGCAACAAAACGTCACCTTCACCTGGCATCGTATAAGTCAGTAGGTTGTTGTGATCTACGATCAGCACCTTTGAATCCATCTCAGTGGATGACATCCCAATAAACAGAATTGCTGCAACGACGCCTACCATTAGGAATGGCCCCAAAAGTGTAGAAATAATAAATGCACGCTTCCTTACGCGTGTCTTATACTCTCTGCCTACAACTATAAACCAACGATTCATGATGGATCTGTATTTGAAACCGCATTAACTGCATGTAAGAAAACCTCATCCATACTCACGACTTTCGGTGTACAAGAAAGCACATCAACTTCTGAAGTTGCCCATTTCAGAAACTGTTCAATAGGAATAGACGGGGGAAGCCCCAGAACGACATCGTGAATATTGTCTTCATGACTTACGGCCTCATGTAAAATAGCGCCAGCACCTAGTGCTGCAGTAAAACCTATGAGATTGCCACGGAACTTAAATTCAATTCTTCCGGCTCTGGCATTCTCCCTGAGGGCATTTACTGGCCCCTCGAGAATTTTCTTTCCGTTGTTAATCAATGCGACATGATCGCATAACTCATCGACACTGGACATGTCATGCGTCGAAAGGAGAATCGTCGTGCCAAACTCATCTCTCAGCCTATTTATTTCCGCACGTATTCTTGACGCATTTATTGGATCAAAACCGCTCAATGGTTCGTCGAGTATCAAGAATTTGGGTTTGTGAAGTACGGCGACGATAAATTGAATCTTCTGCGCCATGCCCTTACTCAAATCAGCCACCTCTTTGTCCCACCATCCATCTACTTCCAAACGTTCAAACCAGTCTGTCAATTCTCTCTCAGCTTCTTTTTTCCCCATGCCTCTAAGCCTGGCAAAATACATGGCTTGTTCTCCGACCCGCATGTTTTTATACAATCCCCTCTCTTCAGGCAAATATCCCAATAAGCTGATATGATCAGATGTCATAGGCTTGCCGAAAAAAGAAATAGAACCTTGGTCAGGGCCCGTAATCCCAGCTACCATTCGTATGAGTGTCGTCTTACCGGCTCCGTTTGGCCCCAACAAACCGAAAATACTCCCTTGAGGAACTTCTAAACTAACGCCATCTAATGCGATGTGCGTACCATATCGTTTCGATACATCAAATAATTCAAGAGAAGGCGTATCATTCATGAGAATAAATCGGTGACTTTGTCAAAAAACCCACGTTCACCGTGGCCTGTTTCAGGTTGGAAGTTCGCTGATTTCTTGAGATTATCCAAAGTTGTACGCTCTTCTTTTGTGAGGGTCTTGGGAGTCCAAATATTAATATTCACCAACAAATCCCCATTTCCATATGACTCTACAGAAGGAAGTCCTTTCCCCCTAAGCCTCACAAGTTTGCCACTTTGAGTTCCCGCTTCGATTTTAATCTTTGCTTTCCCATTCAGTAAAGGGACTTCTGTTGAAGAACCCAAACAGGCATCAATAAAACTGATGTATAAATCATGGTGCAGATTTTTACCGTTTCTCTGAAACTCCTTGTGCGAAATCTCTTCGACAACGACCAACAAATCTCCAGCTACGCCACCTATCGGAGCGCCGTTACCTTCTCCACGAACATTGAGTTGCATGCCATTCTCAACACCACTGGGAATATCTATGGTCACGACTTCCTCTTCTCTTTTCATACCCCACTCATCTGTGCCAGAGGGTTTTGATGAGATAGAAAAACCTGACCCGTTGCAAGAGGGGCAGGTTGACGATGTTTGCATTGCACCTAATATTGTATTTGTCACCCTGCGTACCTGACCTGTGCCATTGCATTGAGAACAGTCAGCGTGTTCCACGCCAGAAGCCTGTATCTGCTTTGCAACTTTGATTT
>JAPKBK010000273.1 GCA_028823435.1 Flavobacteriales bacterium | reverse complement strand
TACATTTCAAAGAAAAAGGGATCTGGCATGTATACGCACCAAGTGGAATATTGCTAGAAATGGGGGAAGCGAAACGTGGGGAGATTCTTAGAATAGGGCGTAAACTTAATTCAGGTTTTTACATTTTAGAATTCTCACCTAAATTTGTACATGATTCCTTCTCAAAAAGAATTGTAAAATTATAGAAAACACGCACTCATGAAACTGAAATACACCACTGGACTTATCCTTTTGATGTTCATCAACTTCAGCATCGCTCAAGAAAATACTGTAGGCACAATCGTTTACGATGAGGAAGCCACAGATGGGGGATATAACTTAATTTTCCCTCATAACCAGCCAGACGCCTTTCTGCTAGACATGTGTGGAAATGTTGTTCATACTTGGGAAAGCAACGACACGCTCCGCCCTGGAAATGTCATTTATTTACTTGAGAACAGTGACGTAATTACCACGCATAGACCTGCTGATTTCAGCGGAGATGCGATTTGGGCTGGTGGAGGTGGTGCAACTGTAGAGCGTCGCACTTGGGACAATGAGCTGATCTGGTCATTCACTCGAAATGACAGTGCATACAGACTGCACCACGATGTAGAACCTTTGTCAAATGGCAATGTGCTCGTCATTGCATGGGAAAAGCATGATTCATTAGATTGCGTAGAAGCTGGACGTGACACGACAAATCTGACTGGGGGCGGAATATGGTCTGAAGTTGTGTGGGAAATTTCTCCCAATGACAATATGGGCGCAGATATTATCTGGGAATGGGCTGCTTGGGATCATCTTATCCAAGATTTTGACGCTTCAAAGTCAAACTATGGCATCATCGCAGACAACGTAGATAAAATTGACATCAACTTTGGAATGGTCCTAGGTGCTGCTCCTGATTGGCTTCATATTAATGCCATTGATTATGATGACTACTCCAAGCACATCATGTTGAGTGTACCAACGTTTGGTGAAATGTGGTTAATCGACAAGGGGAATACAACACCTGGAGAATTAAAGTGGCGTTGGGGAAATCCTGCTGCATATGATCACGGAGATGCGGCCGACCAAAAACTCTTCTTCCAACACCACACGCATTGGTTAGATCTGGCGCTAGATACAAGCAGTCCAGATTATGGTAAAATGGGTGTCTTTAACAACAGGGTTCTTTTAGATTCTAATGAGATAAGTACCGTCAACACGTTAAATCCAATTTACGACGAGTACGAAAATGAGTACTTTATAGATAGCGAATCTGGGACTTACCTCCCATTGGACTTTGACTGGACGTTTATGTCTCCTGAGCCTTCTGACTTGTATTCAAATATTGTTTCATCTTTCCAACGTCTTGACAATGGCAACAGCTTTATTTGTTCTGGGAAATCTGGCGACACTCGAGAGTACACTCAAGATGGAGATCTCGTTTGGCATTATAAAACACCCTTGTTAAATACGGCTGGTGTTGGTTCTCCTGTAAGTCAAGGCACAGTTCTTTTGCCTGTTCAGAATTTGACATTTAGAGCCACAAGATATCCTGCAGATTACCCTGGCTTAGCCGGTATAGAACTTGTTTCTGGAGCGCCTATTGAGCTTAATCCCACTCCCCTACCATCTTGCTTGGTCTGTGACCTTGCGCTTTCTTTAGACAGCATTTCATTTGACTCACTTGGGGCCACGGTCCACGTTTCAGCAGAAGGTTCATTCGACATCAATATGATCGAATGGATGTCGCTTGCGGACAGCACTGTCCTCACCATGAATTCTGATCTTGTTTTCTCAACAATGGATTCAGGCGATTATATGATTACAGTGACTGATGAAATGGGATGTGTCGATTCACTTGTTGTTTCTGTCATTATTGATGAGGTGAACAACCCGAATCAACTTGCATTTGGCGTTTACCCCAACCCGACAAATGGAGCGTTAAATGTGACGCTTTCACAACACAGCCACAATGCAAGCATAGACATCTATGACATGCAGGGAAGATTGGTTTTCAATCGTGAGGGATTAACGCACTCAGGAAATATTGCGCTCGCGTTACAAGACCTAGAGAATGGAACGTATGTGCTGGTGGTTCGCACAAATGAAGGTTCTGGAAATTCAAGAATAGTCATTCAGAATTAAACCCTAAGCGTTTATATCTTAAATAATAAGCCCGACGAACGTCAACTCGTCGGGCTTTTTCATGCTTAACTTCGCAATATGTCTGAATCAATCCAAATAACGAATAAAGGTTCTGTTAGATACATTACCCTTAACAGACCTCAAGCATTCAATAGCTTTGACAGAGTCATGGGACGTGCTTTCCAAGAAGAGCT
>JAPKBK010000272.1 GCA_028823435.1 Flavobacteriales bacterium | reverse complement strand
TACGGAGAAAGCATCCCGACAAAATCAATGCGATCTCTCGGAGTGCCTCAAGAATCTGCAGGAAGAATAGTCCCCAAGATAGATTCATGAATTTCCATCATCTTGCGAGTCATTTCGGGGGGTTCCATGCCTTGCGTGACCGTCTTGTCAATGCCGATGTAACGCCCATGAAACTCACGTCGTCATTTATGCACATTGTGGAGGAAAATAAATAACAAGTGACGCATTCCAATCGATGGTGCTTTCGGCAATTCGTGGTAATTTGGTTTTATGGAAAAAAACGAAGATCTTCAATCTGTTAAAGATGCAAATGGAGATGCCGCATCGCCACAATTAAAGGACGGTATTAAAAATTATCTCATCGACATTGACGGGACGATAACGGAAGATGTTCCCAATGAGGCGCCCGAAAGAATGGCCACATGCATGCCCTTTCCAGATGCGCTTGAGACCATGAACCGTTGGTATGAAGAGGGACATATCCTCACGTTTTTCACGTCAAGGACAGAAAATCACAGAGCGGTTACTGAGCATTGGCTGAAGAAACATGCGATAAGGCACCATGGACTCCTGATGGGGAAGCCGCGTGGCGGGAATTACCATTGGATAGACAATCACATCGTGCGCGCAACTCGCTTTGAGGGGAAATTCACGGATATGGTGCGCCAAACAAAAACTGTCGAAGTTTTTGACAGCTAGCAGCAACTATCTGCTTTCTAGAAACCGCTGTAAAATGATCGCCGCAGCGACCTTGTCAAGTGTGCCTTTTTGCCTTCGGTTTTTTTTATTCATCCCGCCTGAGATCATGGCTGACATGGCTTCATTGCTTGTATCTCCTTCGTCAACTTGGTGTACTTTGAGTGACGGGTAGGTTTTTTCTAAGTACAGAATAAATTGATTGATTCCCGCGCTGCTGTCTGTCTGACCTCCGACCATAAGCCCTGGCACACCTACAACAAATCCGCCACACGGCGCGTCATTCATTAACCGAACGATTTCAGCGTGTAATCCTTTTGTCTCCACTGTTTTTAAAGGTGTCGCAATGATTAAATTGCTGTCTGTCACAGCAATTCCCGTTCTTTTTGCGCCCCAATCGAATGCGATATACCTTGACATGGGTGCAATATACAAGTGAGAACATACCTTTACCACTTATATACTTACAGTAAATGAAAAATACGATAGAGTCAATTTGGGATGACAGGTCGCTTCTGGATACAAAAGAAGCCCGCGCTGCTGTTGCTGATGTTATGGAAAAGCTTGACACAGGCGTTTTGCGATGTGCATCCCCTGATGGTGATGGAGGTTGGGTTGTGAATGATTGGGTCAAGAAAGCTGTTGTCTTGAATTTCCCTATCCAAAAGATGACGACGATTGAGGTAGGTCCTTTTGAGTTTCACGACAAGATGCCTCTTAAAAAGGGCTATGCAAAGGCGGGAGTGAGAGTGGTTCCGCATGCAATTGCGCGTTATGGTGCGTTTATTGCCCGAGATGTGATTCTCATGCCGAGTTACATTAACCTCGGTGCGTATGTGGATTCTGGCACCATGATAGATACTTGGGCTACGGTTGGGTCTTGTGCCCAAATCGGTAAGGATGTTCATATCAGCGGTGGAGTGGGGATTGGAGGGGTACTCGAGCCCTTGCAGGCTTCTCCAGTAATCATTGAAGATGGGGCTTTTGTCGGTTCTCGATGCATTGTTGTTGAAGGCGTGAGGGTAGGGAAGGAAGCGGTCTTGGGAGCGGGTGTCGTGTTGACATCAAGCACTTTGATTCTGGATGTCACAGGGGACAAGCCTGTGGAACACAGAGGTTATATACCACCTAGATCTGTCGTGATTCCGGGGACACGCCCCAAAAAATTCCCCGCTGGCACATACGATATCCCTTGTGCTTTAATCATCGGAAAACGAAGTGAAAGTACCGATAGAAAAACGTCTTTGAACAGTGCGCTGAGGGAACATGATGTGGCCGTTTAGCGGTGAGATGACAAAAGTGTGTTTTGTGTGGAAAAATTGAGCTCTTTTTTCGATGGAATCAAGGAGGATTCTTGCATATTTACACCATGCATTTTATAGTCTCTAGCACCCACCTACTTCGACACCTTCAAATCTTGAGCGGCGTCCTAAGTAACAGCAACACCTTGCCCATCTTAGATCACTTTTTATTTGATCTAGCTCCCGGCGAGGCTGTCATTTCAGCAAGCGATCTCGAGACCACGATGACCGTGAAACTCGAAGTGAGAACTGAAGATAAAGGAACGATTGCAATCCCCGCAAAGATGTTGCTGGAAATCCTTAAAGCATTCCCGGACAT
>JAPKBK010000271.1 GCA_028823435.1 Flavobacteriales bacterium | reverse complement strand
GACAGGACCTTGAGGTTTTTAAAGCAATGGGTATGAACGACCTCGCTTTGGAGCGTACGTTTTCTTTACAGGGGCTCGCCATTAATGTTTTAGGAGGCGTCATCGGCACCGTTTTAGGCGTTGCACTCGTGATGGGACAAGATGCTTTCGGGTGGCTTACACTTGAAGGCTCAGTCGTCCCTTCTTATCCCGTTAGATTAGCTGCAATGGACATTTTCGGAACGCTCGCTGTTGTGATCGGAATCGGAGGACTGGGATCTGCGGCGATGGTGAAATTCCTGATTCGAAGGCTCTCTTAGGATAGAAATCTTACCTCGAAAAGTCGTGGTCTTTAAAAAGATCCGCGATTAAAAGGAGTTTGGCGCGAATGTCCTCAACATTGTCAAAGGTCACAAGATCTAATCTGTGTTTTTTAAAGTCCGGAATTCCTTTGAAGTAATTTGCATAGTGGCGTCTCATTTCAACTATTCCCAGTCGATCCCCCTTCCATGTAAGTGACCCTTCGAAATGCATCGATGCAGCTGCTATGCGTTCCTTCATGTTGGGTGGGGCGAGATGTTCGCCCGAAGCCATAAAATGCTTTATTTCATTGAAAATCCATGGGGAACCGATACTCGCTCTCCCAATCATAATTCCATCCACACCGAAGCGTTCGCGGTACTCCACAGTTTTTTCCGGCGTATCAATGTCTCCATTTCCAAAAACTGGAATATTCATTCTGGGGTTATTTTTAACAGCCGCAATCAAAGACCAATCTGCATCGCCCTTATACATTTGAGCTCTTGTACGCCCATGAATACTTATCGCAGCAATCCCTACGTCTTGCAATCTCTCTGCAACTTCAACGATATGTCTAGACCCATCATCCCAGCCCAAACGTGTTTTCACAGTTACGGGAAGGCTACAGGTATTCACAATCTCCTTCGTCATCTCCACCATCTTAGGAATATTCTGAAGAATCCCTGCTCCAGCACCCTTTAAGGCCACTTGCTTAACAGGACATCCGTAGTTGATGTCAATAATATCCGGGCCTGCTTGCTCTGCGATGGCCGCTGCTTCACGCATCGGTCCTATATCAGCTCCGAAAATTTGAATCCCTACGGGACGTTCATACTCGAAGATATCTAGCTTCATTGTACTCTTAGCGGCATCACGAATCAATCCTTCCGAGCTTATAAACTCAGTGTACATAAGGTCTGCACCATACTTTTTGCAAACTGCGCGAAAAGGAGGGTCGCTTACATCCTCCATGGGTGCAAGCAAGAGAGGAAACTCTCCCAATTCTATATCTGCTATTTTAACCAAACTTATACCTGAGTTTTACGAACTTGCCGCAAAATTAAGCCCTTCACATGACGTTCATACAAAACGCCTTCCATAATCTTCATCCGTTCCTCCAATTGATATTTATTATCTGTGTTTCAATTACTGGAATGGGACTTTCTGTTTTCTTCGGAACATACGTATCAGCATGGATTTGCGGGACGGGGGAGACCCTTCCGGAATTGATGTCATCCCTCATGAATCTTGAGTCAAAATCTGGGATTTGTGCAAATCTTCTTCTCAATTCATTAAACCAAATCCTTGCGTTCGCCGGTGCAGGCTTCGTCTATGCCAAGCTGCATGGACCTGGCAGAGGGGTAGGCTTCAGTCAAACTGGAAAAAATGACCATCTGTTCAAATTTCTTATTGGCGCCGTGATCATTACGCTCGGCTTCTCCCCGTTTTTAGACCTCACTTATCGGTTAAATGAATGGCTTCTTGTAGATGGTTCGACCCTTCATACGATGGCAGCGTCGCTTGAAGCGGATGCGGCTAGGATAACCCAAGCCATGCTTCAAATGGACACCTCGAACCAATTTCTAGCAACGCTCGTTGCCGTAGCATTTTTACCTGCGATATGTGAGGAGTGGTTATTTCGGGGCGCTTTACAACCTCTTGTGTCGACATGGAGTGGCAACATCCACGTAGGGGTCTGGGTAAGTGCAATCTTATTTAGTGCAATACACTTTCAATTCTTTGGATTTATTCCCCGCATGTTACTCGGCGCAGGGTTTGGCTACATGGTTGTCGCGAGTGGGAGTTTGTGGCCAGCTGTCCTGGGGCACTTTGTGAATAATGGTGTCGCTGTATGTGCAGCGTGGTGGTTAGGCCCTGAGTGGGTTGCAGAAGGCATGGATCCCTCAGCAACAGTTTGGGGCATGACAGAAAGCATAAGTGCGGTAATAGGGCTATCCGCTATCCTTGCGAGTGTCGTGTGGTTAAGGCCTAAAGTGAACTTTCAAGAACTTCAACCTTAGGCCAAGGCCTTGGCAAT
>JAPKBK010000270.1 GCA_028823435.1 Flavobacteriales bacterium | reverse complement strand
CAAGTGAAACCCAGGCAGCTCTCGTAAAAGAAAAGACGAGCCCCAAAGCGATGACCCCAGTCGCAATCGCGAGCATCACCTTCGTTAAGATGGGGCGGTTACGTTTTAACAACAATGCAATGGCAGGAGGGAAAAACATGGCCAAGACTGCGCCATATGAGGTGTGGTCCTTGAAAAAAGGTTTCATGACCCAGTGTCCGGCATGCTTTTCAAAACCGAATTCAGAATGACGGATCAGCGTGTAGACAATCACGATACAAAGTGGGAAAATCATGAGCATGAGCATGCGTTCACGGTACGCGGGTTTGTGAAGCATGATGTG
This sequence comes from Flavobacteriales bacterium, assembly GCA_028823435.1. Taxonomy (GTDB): domain Bacteria; phylum Bacteroidota; class Bacteroidia; order Flavobacteriales_D; family Sanyastnellaceae; genus UBA974. The sequence continues at coordinate 2,020 of JAPKBK010000270.1, read as the reverse complement.
TCCAAGAAAAAAGAAAAACCCAGCCACAAACCACGCTCTGGATATTGTGAACTTAAGAGATACGATGGGGTCAAAACTCGTCACCGTTGTGATCACCATCCAAAGCATCATCAGACTGACGATGATAGATATAGGGTGAGTCATGAGTCTTTTGTCAACCGGCCATCCTTTTAAGAATCGCAAGACAAAGATTATCAATCCTAGAAACAGCATGGGTTCCGTCGGCATATATAAACCCAGGGAAGTGTCGCTGAATTCCTGTAGATTTAAACTTAATGGGACTGCGATTAAGATTGCGCCGATGAATAAATCCAATCGTTTCATTCCCCACCAAGACATCAGAATCAAGAAGGGCAATAGCGCGAACCATATAAAGTCAAAGTAAACAGCAATGCCTAACAATGCAGAGAAAATTGACGCCCCAATCAGAGCCGTTCTATCCGTCCATCCAGAGGTCACTTATTGCGAATTTCTGCGCCCTTGATGCTGTCAAAAATGAGTAGTAAGATAAGTGTCATCGCAAGAGAAGACATTGCACTAACGACGACGATAAACCACCTTACTGGATATGACTTCTTATCTGCTGCTTGGGCATAATCGACAACCAAGCTTGATGGCAATTGTGTCGAGGCATCAACTTTCATTAGGTCGAATCTCTTTTTAAGGGTGGCGAGTTGTTCGTAGGCCGGTTCTAGGAAATTCGTCAACTTGTTGTACTTGTTTGCCAGCTTCGAAATCCGTTCCAAATCGTTCTGAATGATTCTGGCGCCTTTCATGTTGTTGTCTGCCACAGCTCTACCATATTCTGCAGTGAGTCCTTCAACTTGTGCTTCGAAATCATACATGCCTTGGGCGTGAAGTTTCCCAAGTCCGTCCTCTGCTTCTTGAATTTCTAGAACCGCATTGTTGTATGAACTTTCAGCCAATATTAACGCATTTTGAGCTCTGTCATTCCTGAGCGCATTCGCCAGGCTATCGACCAAATAAACCAAGTCATTTGCAATGTCCTTTGCAATGTTTGGGTCTGTATCCAATACGTGTATCCTGATAGAACCAAACCTGGTTAAATCAGCTCCCACATTGCTGTCGTACTCTTTTTGAAGGAGTGTTCTAGATCCAGCTTCACTTAGGTCGATACCATAATGTTCGCTCAGGTTGTGGTTTTCGATAATTTGAGATCGAACGCGATTGGAATTCAGGAGTTGTAAAAGGCGTTCTGCGTCCTCCGTTTCTCCATAAGCCAATAGGTCTCCTTGCTTGCTTTCTTCAAAAAACTGCTCACCAATCGAACTTTGCGTTGTCGCAAACATGATGACGCTTGACTCGAATTTCTCATCCATTAACAATGAAACTCCGGCCGAAATAATGACCGCAAGAACGCCTACGAATATAAAAATCCTCAATCTATCGTAAACAAAAAGAAGCAAATGAGTCGAGTCTAAACGCGATGAATCACGGTTTTCGTTGATTGATGTCATACCTGTTATTTTGAAAATAGAACGTTGCAAAGTTACGTTTGTTATTCCCTTCCTACTAAACTTTATCGTTGTCGCAATTATGCCGCACTTTGTTTTCTAACTTTGGAACATGGCAAGGATTGCGTTAAACGCTAGATTATTAATTCCAGGTAAGCTTGAAGGCACGGGACGCTTTACTCATCAGTGCTATAAAAGAATCATTCAATCAAGGCCAAATGACACGTTTCTTCTCATTTTCGATAGGAAACCTCCTCTAGAATTTGACTATGGCCCCAATTCAACTTCCGTATGCTTATTGCCTCCTGCAAGGAGGCCTTGGTTGTTTGATTTGTGGTTTGATTATGCCATTACTTGGAAGCTCAAACAGTGGTGCGCGGATGCCTTTGTCTCCACTGATGGATATATTTCAAGGAGAAGTTCTGTTGCTCAACTCAATGTGATTCACGATATAAATTTCGAACATCATCCAGAGTGGCTTCCTCCCAGATTTGCAAGACATTTCAGATCACGTTTCCCTGAATATGCCAGGAAGTCTTCAAAAT
>JAPKBK010000269.1 GCA_028823435.1 Flavobacteriales bacterium | reverse complement strand
TTTGATGTTAAAATTTAAAACGCAAAAGTTATGCTTAAGAAAATATTGGGTTTTGTTCCAAAATTGGAATCCGATGGATCCTACAGTCCATCCAAAAAAATTAATTTAAATTCTTTGATGAAAAATTTATCGGCTTTATGTATGTTTCTCGTTTCATTTACGTTGTTTTCTCAGTGTGATGCAGACCACACCGTTCTTTTAACCAATTTTGAATTTACGCCTTCTGCACTCGTAATATCCCCCGGTGAAACGGTCTCATTCATCAATATTCAAGGCGATCACACAGTAAATGGAATAACCAACACAGTGACAGAAGAACCTTTCGGAAACCCTGAAGAGTTTTTTTTAGAACAAACTACTGGGTCTTCTTCGGGTGTTTGTATGGGTGTTCTCACATTTGAAGAACTTGGGTTGTACAACTTTGATTGCAGCCTTGATTTCAATGCTCAACTGGGAATGAATCTCACAATTGATGTTGATGCTTTTGATCTCAACGATCTATTTCAATTATTGCAACAACAGGATAGCGCACCAAGTGCACCTGTTTGGCAATCTTATTATGCATTTCAATCTTTTACACCTTCATTTCTTACAAGCGAGGGACCATGGACAATCTTTGCTCCAGATGACAATGCTGTCTCTGAAATTCTTGAATACATGAATTTAGGTCAGTTTGATGGTCTGGGTATTCCAGATTTTCCTGAGATCTTGAAATTTCATATTGCAGAAGGGCTTTGGTTAGAGGAAGATTTCTTTGATGGCCTAGTGATTCCTTCGGCTCAAGGTCAAGCTCTAAATATCTCAGAAAACACCCAAGGGTTTGCTGTTGAAAACGCGCAAATTACAACCACCAATTTTACAGCTTACAACGGTGTAATCCACGTCATTGATCAATGTCTGGCTCCAGAAGGTGTTCCAGAATCAACCGTAATGCAGTTGATTGAAGACAGTGAGAGCCACACCATTTTTGAAAATGCTATTTATGCTGCGAATCTCAGTGAGGATTTGTCCGCTCAACCCATTCTTAATGACAACCAATCTCAACCTGGTCCATATACCGTTTTTGCACCTACTGATTTGGCTTTCGACATACTTGTAGAGGAAATGGGAACCACCATTGATGAATTGCTGACCTCTCAGTTTATCTCCAGCATTGTTCGTTCACACATTGTGGAAAACATCGTGCCCAACTCAGATATTTTTGATGGTTTAAACTTGTTAAATATCAATGGTGATGCTCTTCAGATTGAAATTTCAGATGATGCGATTCTATTGTATGGGACACAAAATGTAGTTGAAATCACAACCACAGACCTGTTTGCCTACAATGGAGTTGTACATGTTATAGATGCTGTAATTCAGCCATTTATTCCAGCTTTAGATGGCACTTGCGGCACTTGGACCATTAACAAGATTCCTGGTGGAACAGACGGATGGGGGGATTACGCTACATTGGATATTTTCGTCAACGGCGTACTGTTTGCCAGCGAAACCCTCTTTGAGGATAACATTGAATTGTTCAACATGGCAGTCAACAACGGGGATCAAATCGACTTGCTCTTCAGTGGGAACTATGGAGGCTACCAAGTCGTCAACGAAAACGGAGAGGTGATCTACTCTGCCCTTGGAAATGAACCTTTAAGCGTTTTTGGACTTAAGCCTTGTGGAACTCAGCAAACATGTGGCTATTTCTCGATGCAATTCTTGGATGAAACTCAAGAGGGTTGGTACGGCGGAAGCGTCTCGGTTAACTCCGATGCTGGCCCTTTGACCACCATCAATTTTTACAACTACTCCCCATTCTATCCAGACAGAACATTTAGCATTCCGGCGGTTTCTGGTGAAGTTGACTTTATAGTTTCTCCGCCTTTTCTCGAGCCCACGTTAACGGGATATAGGGTGCGTAATGCAAACAATGCCATTGTGGTGGACCAAAGTGACAATACCTCAATCCCAACAAGTGCTTACGACATCATGGTTTGTGAGCCAGACATATCTTCGGTAAGCGACCTCACCTCAGACGCCTTCAACCTTGATGTTCATCCAAACCCTTCCAATGGACTTGTTTTCATTGAAGGATTTAATCTACAGCAAGCTTGGTATGCCCAATTGGTCAGCATGGATGGTAAACAGGTTAAAACTTTCAATGGTGTTGGACCTGCAAGATTGTCATTTCCTGAGGTTTCTGAAGGAGTGTATACATTGACTTTTACAGCGGGAGACAAAATTATTGCGCCCATTCGTCTCATCAAAGAGTAATCCCCATTAGACTTCTGATAATAACTTTAGTAGAGCTAAGAGGACGAAGGTCGAACGAGTTTGAGGAGGATTTGAGTTCAGCTA
>JAPKBK010000268.1 GCA_028823435.1 Flavobacteriales bacterium | reverse complement strand
TCCACTGTCGTTCGTCAGAATTGATGATCATCGGGAAGAAATTGTGTCCCACTTCATGAATGATGACTGAGACCATACCATGTTTGGTTCTTTGGGAATAGGTTCCGTCCTCAGAAGGCCTGCCCCCGTTAAAACAAATCATGGGATACTCCATCCCTATCCACTTCGTATGAACTGAAATCGCCACAGGATACGAGTAGTCTACAGTATATTTTGAATAGGTACGCAAGGTTTGGGCGACAGCTTTCGTACTGTACTGCTCCCAGAGTGGATTCCCTTCTTTCGGGTAGAAGCTCATGGCCAGAGGACGGTACTTTCCTACAGGAACAGTCATTGCATCCCAAATAAACTTCCTACTTGAAGCCCATCCGAAATCTCGGACATTTTTTGCGCTAAAGATCCAGGTTTTCATTCCCTTTTCCTTTGACAACTCAGCTTTCCGTGCCTCTTCCTCTGTAACAATAATCACCGGCTGATCCGTTGTGTTTTTTGCGAGCTCGAAACGTTTGCGTTGCTTAGATGTAAGGACAGACTTCGGGTTTGTAAGCTCGCCTGTAGAAGCTACAATATGATCTGAAGGCACTGTAATGGCAACCTTGTAATCGCCAAAACACACTGTAAACTCTCCATTCCCTAAAAACTGCTTGTTCTGCCATCCTTCGTTGTCACTGTAGACAGCCAATCGGGGATAGAATTGAGCAATGGTATACAGGTAATTGTCATTTTCTTCAAAGTACTCATACCCAGAGCGCCCGCCTATCTCCATTCTGTTGTTGATGTTATACCACCAGTCTATGCTAAATTTAACTTGCGACCCTGGTTTTAAAACACGTGGCAAATCGACACGCATCATGGTTTTATTAATCGTATAGCTGAGCGGATTCCCTGAAACATCTTTTACGCCCTCAATATTAAAGCCACCATCAAATGAAGGCTCCAGTTTATTAACGGTTTTAAATGATTCGCTATCCGACCATGAACTCTCAGAGATTTTGTATGAGTCTGACGTTTTAGAACGTACGTTTTGGTCCAACTGAAGCCAGAGATAACGCAGCTCGTCGGGACTGTTATTCGTATACGTAATCGTTTCAGAACCGTCTATGCGCTGCGTGGTGTCATCCAACTTAAGCTGCATGTCATAATCCACTTGTTGCTGCCAATAATTGTGTCCTGGCGCACCGGAAGCTGTCCTGTATGTGTTTGCCGTAGGCAGCTCCGTACCGAGTTGACGGAAAACATTCGTGTTCGTTCTGCTTACTTCCTCTTGCTGGGCCGTCATAGGCGATGCAACAAACAAGAATGTGCAGATCGCAAATCCAAAGGTTCTAATACTTAAGTTCATGTCTATGTGGTTCATATGAATTGAAGAACCGCAATCTACTAAGAAGACGCACAACTCGCGAATAAAAGGATGCAAGATGACAGGCAAGACCGTTAATCTATCCCAATTCCTTCTTTGCTTTATTCCAATACACCTCCATTTCCGCAAGGGGCATCTCCCCCAAATCTTTGCTGTCAGCTTTGACTGCATTTTCCAGATGCATAAATCTGTTGATAAACCTACGGTTCGTTCGTTCTAAAGCTTCGTCGGGATTGACGTCAAGAAATCTCGCGTAATTAATAAGTGCAAATAACACATCGCCAAACTCATCAGAAATGCGATCGGATTTGGCGTTCACCTCTACCGCCAGTTCTTCAAGCTCTTCATTTACTTTGTCAAGCACTTGAGATACATTGTCCCAATCAAAACCGACACCGCGAACTTTGTCTTGTATTCGATACGCCTTAATCAAACTTGGCAATGAACGTGGAACCCCTTCTAACACTGAATTGCTCCCCTCCTTCAATTTTATTTTTTCCCAGTTTGCTTTTACAGTCGCTTCATCATTTGCCTCCACATCTCCATAAATATGCGGGTGACGAGAAATTAATTTTTCACAAATCGAGTTTAAGGCGTCTGCGATATCCCAGCCACCTTTATCTTCTGGAATTTCAGAGCCGAGTTTTGCATAGAATACCGTATGAAGGAGAACATCACCCGTTTCCTTTTTAATTTCCTGAATATCGGCGTCAATAATCGCGTCTGCCAATTCATGGGTCTCTTCAATCGTGAGATGACGAAGAGATTCAAACGTTTGTTTCTTATCCCAAGGACACTTTTCACGGAGTTCATCCATGATATCTAAAAGTCGTCCAAATGCTTCTAATTTTTCTGCGCGTGTATGCATGTCGCGAAGATAGCAATAGTCTATGCTATGGCGCTTGATTTATGGACTACATGCTGCTCCATAAGCAGAGAGTAAATCTAACAAGTCAACAGCGGTCACAAAGCCATCGCCATTCACATCCGCTGGACA
>JAPKBK010000267.1 GCA_028823435.1 Flavobacteriales bacterium | reverse complement strand
CTAGATCTGGTATTGAACTCAACAGAAAAGTTCTCGCAGATTTAGCGATGAATCACCCTGAAGCTTTTAAAGCTGTTGTTGATCAAATCAAGTAAGACGCGATCTTCAATATAAAGACTGAAAAAAGGTCGGCTGGGAATATCCCAAGCCGACCTTTTTTGTGCCTTATAGATTGATTTCTATTTCGAATTTAAGACCCTTCCTTTTGCGATAGCAGCTGCAGTGAAGTCGGGTTTGAGTTCGAGTGCTGAATTGTAGTCTTGAAGTGCACTGGACGTCATGTCCATGCTCTCTCTTGCGAGTCCTCTGTTGAAAAATGCCTGATGATAGTAGGGTAGTTTTTCAATCGCTTGTCCAAACCAGAAATCAGCATTTTTGTAATCCTGTAAGTACTCCAGGAAAATAAATCCTTGATTGAAGGCCGCTGAAGCATTCATAGAATCGATTTCTAAAATGGTTTGGTACAAGGCCAACGATTTGTCAAGCGCGATTTTTCTGGCGGATGGGTCTTCGAGCATAAGCTCTTGATAGTACATCGCACAATTGTATTTTGCCTCCACACTCCTGGGGCGTAATTCCATCGCACTGTTAAAATAATCCACGGCCAGTGGATTGGAAGAAGCACTGTATGCGATTCCCAGAGCGATGTATCCATCGAAGAAAGTGGGGGTAACTTCTATTGAAGTTTGAAATGAACTAAGCGCATTCGCGATGTCTCCAGTTTCTCTATAGATGACGCCTTTCATCCAATAAGCCTCGTGAATTTGATCATCCAAACGCAGTGCGCTATTAATGATGTTTAAGGCGTCCTCATATTGATTAAGATGAATGTGCATTTCGGCACGCCTAAGTTTACAAGGGATGTGCTCTGGTGCATAACTCAGACAAACATCCAAGTGTTCAATGCAAGGGTCAAATTGGCGCAGTAGATATAAAGCATCCGCTTTTGCTGACCACGCTGGTCCATATGTAGAGTCAGCTTCGAGCGCCAAATCTAAATCTTGGAGTCCTTCTGGAATCCGTGCATTTCTAAGATGCCAAGCTGCGCGATTCCAATATGGCAAAGGCGATGTTGCATCATTCAAAATAGCGCTTTCGTAGTAAGCTGATGAGTCACCATCACGATTCTCACCATCAGAATTCTCTTGAACCAAACGTGGGGCGGAAGGCTCCGCCCCACATTTGGTGAGCAAAATAAGAAATCCTGACAAAACCCCTAAAACAATAAGTCTATTCATTGGGAAACCATATAATTGCTGACAAGAAAAAATGAAAGCCTAAATAAATACTGTCAAAGGTTACTTTTTTGCAACTTCTTCAGCAAGCTTTTTAACAGCCTTCGCGGCTTTGGCATCTTCTTTTGAAGCTGTGATTGAGTCTTTGATGAGCCCTTCAAGTTCTTCAAAAAGTTCAGGGTTGTCCAAGAGAAGATTGCGAACTGCATCGCGACCTTGCCCCAGTTTTGTTTCTCCGTATGAGAACCAAGATCCACTCTTCTTAATGATGTTCGCTTCTACGCCGAGATCTATGATTTCCCCAGCCTTAGAAATTCCTTTTCCGTAGAGGATGTCAAATTCAGCTTTTCGGAATGGAGGGGCAACTTTGTTTTTTACAACTTTGACTCTCGTTCTGTTTCCAAGAACGTTGTCTCCATCTTTTATTTGAGTAGATCTGCGAATGTCAAGACGAACAGATGAGTAGAATTTTAAGGCATGTCCTCCTGTTGTTGTTTCAGGGTTGCCAAACATCACACCGATCTTTTCTCTAAGCTGATTAATAAAGATGCAGCAGCAACCAGTCTTGCTAATTGTACCCGTGAGTTTTCGAAGCGCCTTCGACATGAGTCGGGCTTGTAGGCCTACAGAAGTGTCTCCCATTTCACCTTCAATTTCCGCACGCGGTGTAAGCGCTGCAACAGAATCTACAATCAACAAGTCGATCGCACCTGAACGAATCAGATTGTCGGCAATTTCAAGTGCCTGCTCTCCGTTGTCGGGTTGAGAAATAAGGAGGTTTTCTGTATCAACACCTAGCGCTTCTGCATAGAACTTGTCAAATGCGTGCTCTGCATCGATGAATGCACAAATCCCGCCTTGCTTTTGACATTCGGCAATGGCGTGAATTGCGAGCGTCGTTTTACCAGAAGATTCTGGTCCATAAATCTCTACAACACGACCTCTCGGATACCCTTGGATACCTAATGCTAGATCTAGCGTTAATGATCCAGATGGAATAACATCGATTGCCTCCACTGGCTCATCACCAAGTTTCATGACGATCCCTTTTCCATACGTTTTGTCTAGGCGGTCCAATGTAAGCTGGAGTGCCTTTAATTTTTGTTCTTGTTCTGAAGCCATATTTATTTGTTTTTA
>JAPKBK010000266.1 GCA_028823435.1 Flavobacteriales bacterium | reverse complement strand
TGGGAAAAGATAAACTTAGAAAATGGGCGGAAAACGAGACGTTTAATCACGTGTTTGAACCGTGCCTTCAAGATGCAGTCAAAGGATTGGATGGAACCCTCAAAGGGAGTTGGGCGTCTGAGATTTTCAAAAACGACAATCCCATTACTCTTGAGTTAGGTTGTGGTAAAGGAGAGTATACAGTAGGACTTGCGAGAAAGTATCCAAATAGAAATTTTGTGGGCGTGGATATTAAAGGTCATAGATTTTGGAGAGGTGCAAAAACAGCGAAGGAGGAATCTCTTCCGAACGTTGCCTTTTTACGTACCCGTCTCGAGTTTATAAATAAATATTTTGACACCGATGAGGTGTCCGAGATTTGGCTTACTTTTTCCGATCCACAACCGAAAGATGAAAAGGGTACCAAACGTATTACCTCCTCCGTTTATATTGAGATTTACAAAAAAATATTAAAACCAGGTAGTTTTATAAACGTCAAAACAGATTCTGTTCTTTTGTATGAATTGTCCAAGGAAAGTTATCTAGAAAAGGGCTATACAATTCATATAGACAGTCAGGATGTATATGGCGATTTGGTTCACAGGGTACCCAAAGACCTTCGTGAAGCACTTGAAATCATCACGTATTACGAGAAGAGGTGGCTTTCTGAGGGAAAGAAGATTCATTTCATTCAACTCGAAGTATAATCAGTCCTCTCAATGGGTTTCAATGAAGATGTATTTGAAGTAGTCCGAAACATTCCACGAGGAAGAGTTACTTCTTATGGAGCCATTGCCAAATGTCTTGGAGATGCCATAGCAAGTAGGAGAGTGGGGTGGGCTTTGAATCAAAGTTTCACTGTTTCACCTTACGTCCCTGCGCATCGAGTGGTTAATAGATTGGGGGTGTTGTCAGGTGCGATTCACTTCCCTACACAGCGCTCTATGGAAGATGAATTGGCAAAAGAAGGCGTAAATGTAAAAGATGGCCAAGTTGTCACTTTTGACAGACATTTTTGGGACCCTATGACCGAACTTTGAGGTTCTTATATAAGAGATGAATATTACTAGAGAACAAATTGTAACTGCGTTAAGTGGGGTTGTAGATCCAGATTTCGGAAAAGATATTGTGTCTTTGAATCTTGTGTCAGGAATTGACATTGACGGGCTTACGATCTCTGTTGATGTGAAGTCGAGCAATCCAGCTTTGCATGCGAGAAAGAGAATGCAAGAGGCTGTTGAATTTGCAATTGAAAGGGCCTTCGGTTCCGATGTGAAGGCCTTAGTGAAAGTAGGCGCCTTGCCCGCCGAGGAGAGAACCACAGAAACGAGAAAAGTACTTCCTGGAGTGAAGCAAATTATTGCCATCGCCTCGGGAAAAGGAGGTGTGGGTAAAAGTACAGTCAGTTCAAATATTGCCGTTGCCCTTTCCCAACTTGGGTATAAAGTAGGTTTGTGCGACGCCGATATTTATGGTCCCAGTATTCCTACAATGTTCGGCGTTCAGGGTCACAATCCGAAACCAGTTGAAGTGGAAGGGAAGCACCTTATGGAACCCGTTGAAATGCATGGTGTGAAAATGCTGTCCATTGGATTTTTTGCCGATTCAGACCAAGCGATTGTATGGCGGGGTCCGATGGCTACGAAAGCCTTGAAGCAATTGTTTTCTGATGTTCATTGGGGCGAGCTAGATTTCATGATCGTTGATCTTCCTCCTGGAACAGGTGACATTCATCTGAGCCTTGTCAGTGACATCGATTTAACGGGTGCGGTGATTGTCTCAACACCTCAGGATGTTGCCTTAGCCGATGCCCGCCGGGGCGTAGGGATGTTTCAATTAGAGGCCATTAATGTTCCTGTTTTAGGCATGATTGAAAACATGTCTTACTTCGTGCCACCAGATGCGAAGCAATTTAAATACCATATTTTCGGACGCGATGGCGTGAAAAGACTGTCAGAGACTTTGGGCGTACCGTTTCTAGGCGAACTCCCTTTGTTACAAACAATACGTGAGGCATGTGATGTAGGTCGTCCTGTTGTATTACAAGGAGATACAGATGCTGCAGCTGCATTTCGTGCTGTCGTGGCTAACTTGCTTGAAGTCCTAGGGAAAAACGTAAAAAAATGACAGACCCAATCGTACCAGAAAAGCTCACAGACTTAGCGACAAGAGTGCAAGGCGCGCTCGCTCAGTTGCGTCCATACCTTGAAGCTGACGCAGGAGATATTACTTTGCATGAAATCACAGACGATTTCATTGTAAAAATAGAACTTCACGGTTCATGTGTGGGGTGTGCTTTAATCGATATGACGATTAAAGGGGGCGTAGAATCAGCGATACGAAGTGTCGCTCCAGAAGTAAAATCTATAGAAGCAATTAATCGATGATTCAAACA
>JAPKBK010000052.1 GCA_028823435.1 Flavobacteriales bacterium | reverse complement strand
AACAATAAGAAACCTTTTATGAGCATCTTCATCTTAGTTGTTAGCTTTCTTTTCGGCCTTTCTGTAAGCCTTGTTAAAGAGGTCAAATAGAAGGGCTTCACCATCTTCTATTTCCTTTAATTTCGCATTGTATTGCTCATCCTTTTTAAGGACGCCTATTGAATTAAGCTTCTCTAGCCTCTTCCGCATTTTAGAAAGTTCTCCCATCGTCTTGTTGGCTTGCTTATATAAGTTGCTCCTGTTCATAAGAGTTACATTTCCTTTAGAGTCACGAACAAACACACTAAGCAATGGAAGCTTCTCACCTTCATGTAGCTCAAAAAATGGCTTGTATTTTTTTAACAACGCAGGGATATCTTCAGGGAGCGCTTCTTTAAATCTAGCCTCAATTTTTCTTACATCTTCATAATTGTCGTAGTACTCAAATCGATCAATGTAAGGAGATGTCTCTTTAAAGAACGTACCTATAATTGGTTTTTTCCTATTAGGAACCTTTTCTCCAGCCTTAACTTTACCAGCCGCATCAAGAGACTGAGTTCCAAAGCGCCCTAAGCCGCCAGTTAGATAGTTAAAGATGTACTGCATTCGGTCAGGGCTTAATGATATATGCCCCTTCTCAAAGTCGTCACCTCCGGTAGCCTCGTTTAAGAAATTTGCCGTATCTTTAAAGATTTGGTCTGTGTTCCGCTTTGCAAGACTTGACGGAGACCTTTCTACAAATAATGGATTTTGCTCCACCGCAATCTCACTACCAAAGAAATCCTTGTTAACCATCAAGTCCAAAATAACCTCGAATACATCAGGTGCGAAGCCACGACCTTTTTCTAAAAGGTCATCTCCTGCCGACGGTGCAATTGGAACAAAGTTTAAGAAAATATTATCGATAAGATGCCACGCAGTATCTGCAACGGTTGCCACGCCAGACTGTATCTCAGCAATATACCTACCAATATTTGTGAAGAAGTTATATCCATAAGGCGCGGGGACAGCAAGCCCTTCATCTTGTCCGTACATAAATAACAAAGCCCTGTTTTTGGCATGCTCAGGAATGTCTTCGTACTTTGACCGGCCATCATCATCTTCTTCTGCCGTTCCAATATTTGCCATAGAGATAAAGTAGCTAGCCACCACCATTCCCCCAGCCACTGCCTGAGCGCTAGTGACTGTCTTGTCACTATTCCTACTATTAAGCGCCTGCATGATGTTTACGTTACCTTGAACTGCCGCATTAAAGAATAAGTAGAGAGCATTGACAAAGCCAGTATCCTCGCCCTTACGGTTAAAGTTAACGGTAAGATCTTTGGCTAAAGTGGCCGCGTCTTCTCTAGGTGCCCCAAGCTTTCGAGCTTCAACATAAGCTGATAATCGAGCCGCATTCTCAGCGGTAGTGTTAAAGTCCTCAACAAGCTTGCCAATCGCCCTTAATGCTTTTCGAGGCGTTCCTTTCTTTAGTTGTCGATTAAGTTCCCGCAACTGCTCGTCAGTGTCTTTCATTAACATCAAGCCAGTTGAAGCTCCGTCATCATGAAACTCTTTTGTATACTGGTCTAGGGCATTCCCTTCTCGGACTGGCTTCTCTCTATAGTGCCGCCATAAAGATCGCATGGCTGGCACATAGGCCTTAGCCATTCCTTTCATTGGGTTTTTACCGCTGGTACGACTACCCTTCTTATCCATTTCGGATAAGCCGTACATGAGTCCCGTTGCAATATCTCGGATAGGGTTAACTAAACCCCATGCAGGGTTATAGTTAATAAGCATGTTGCGACGAAAATTCTGAAACCGTGTCAGAAAAGTAAGCACTTTGGATATGTCATCATTACCACGATTCAACATCGGTACGCTCATATTCTGAAGCGAATGGTTCAGCGTGTCGCTATGGAACTCAATCCAAAAAGTCTGCCCCCCCTTTTTAACGCTAACGTACCTTGGTTCTCCGTTAGTTGTTCTTGTGGCACCAGACATGGACTCTACGTCCATCATTCTAGGGTTATCCTGAAACTCATCGCCCTTAACGGGTGGTCTGAATTTGTTGTTGTAAATGGTATAGGCTTTTGTGACGACTGGCCCACTCTCCATCTGGGTCTCTACCGAGCTATTACCTAATTCCCCTAACAAGTCTAATAAGGTTTGGGCGGTTTCATTCTTTCTTGCGCGGATTATTTTTTTCTGCACATCTTCAATGGCTGTAAGCAGGGGGTTAACAGGCAACGTCGATCTACCTTTAGCCTTCATGCTCTCACTTCCGACAATAGAGAATCCTTTTGATTTGGTTCCTCCAGATAACTTTGAGCCATTATCGTCGGCGGCAAACCCCTTTAAGGGAACATAGAACTTAAATTTCGCTTCCCATGAACCTTTAGATACCTCATCTAGCAGTCCAGCCTCTACCATTCTGTCGCGCTGATACTGAAGCATCTCGTACACCTTGGAGGCTATCTCCTCCATAGCATCCTTAGTGCCTTCCCTCTCAGCAGTATTTAATACACTCTGAGCTTCAGCGTTGGTCATTCCTGACCCTGTATCTTCAAACATTAGTGGCGTTGACTTATAGTTTTCCAGACTTAGTCTTGCAGTTTCTAGCGCAACAGTGTGATCAACATCAGTATCGGCAAGAAGCTTTTCGATGGTTTTCTCTTCGCGGGCAATATTTGCATCGCGTCTTGTCCGCTCTTTATCAGCAATGTCAGCATTACGTTCTGGAGCATGCTTTGCTAACAGATATAAGCCTATTGATTCGGGGTCAATTTGAGAGCTTTGAATTAACTCGCCTATTGGATCTACATAGTTCTTGTGGAATGCTTTAATGTCTTCCTGAACTCTGCCGTGAGATAAGTTCTCTTGATCCCGTGGAGATAAGTTAGCCGGTAGTCTTCCGACGTCAAGGTACTCTGCGGCCTGATCTTCAAAATCTTTTTGATCATCATAGCGATCAGCTAGCTTTCGTACCGTGCTGTTACGAGACTTTTTAAATCTGCTTTTAAGATCTTTTCGGGAGTCCAGATCATCTCTGGCTGAAAATTGGAAGGTGGACGGAGAGCCGTCAGCAAGAGTCTTGCCTTTTATAAATGATATTTCGTCTGGGGATGCGTCTAGCTCAGACTGCGAATCTTCTTGCCTATTTTGTCTGCTAGTAGCTGGATTTGTGTTGGAGACATCTGCGCCATCTGCTGATTCCAGTCTTCCTGTTCCTGACTGCTGTGCAGATCCGACTGATCCAGATAAGTCCTGTCCTCGCTGTCCACGCGCTTCTGTGATTTTTTGGAATTCTGTTTCATAATCTGTTGGCTCCGATTTCTTATTGCCTACGCCTAGCATCTTGTACAGGTTCTTTTCTGGATACCAAACTATTGCCTGTAGGGCACCCATGTTAACACTATTCATACCTGAGGTCTCGTTGACCTTAGTCAGCGCTCTGGTCATAACCTCACGGATAAACTCTCTTTCCTTACCGTTCTGGGGGGCTTGCTTCTCTCCCTGAGAATTTTTTAAATTGTTTGACGCCTTGTTTATAGAGTTCTTTAATTTAAACCCACCGTTAGCATAAGAAGACTGAACCTTCGTTGCATACTCTACAAGGTACTGGTCATCTTTTTTGAGCTGTAATCGGCTAATTCCATCTTCTTTAAGCTTTTTTCTATAATCATCACCTAGCGCAACTTCTCTAAACTTATCTACCTGTGCTGGCAGTTTCCGGTCAGCCTCCGCCATTAATGTTCCAGTAAGGCGACCATAGGTTCGCATGAACCATCGATCCATTGTTAAAGGATCAAAGTTGCCATTTAAGTTCTGGTAAAATCCGCCGCCAATCTTTGGCCCAAGAATTGCAGATCCCTTTAACCTAGTACCCATAAGCTCACCAGAAACAGTAAGCCCGTAGTTATTGACTAACTCTTTTACGGTGATATCTATATCCATAAACTTTCTTACAGACTCGACACCTTCAGCTTCAATTAATCGGTTTAAAAGACTAAAGGCTTTTTCCATTGCTTGGGATTCTTTGCCTACGCCAAAATCAGGGAAGATCTTTGTGTCTCTGTATTTTTCGTAGAGATCAAAAGTATTAACAGAGTTTTCCGGAACCGATGCACCATTAGATGTGATTGCCATAATTGCTGTAAACGCAAATTTCGCATCAGGTTCAGTAGCAAGCTCAGGGAATGTTTCGGATGCAATTCGCATAGCGTTTGCAACTTTTTCTTGATACCACTCTCCAGCGTTTCCATCTGTATTCATAGCCTCAACAGCTTCATGGGCTATTAGGTCAGAGATTGTTTCAAGAGTTGCTTCATCCTGACTACTAAATATCTCACCGTCGTTCGCCTTCTTGACTCTCTCATCAAATGCTCTAGCCAGATCAACAACAACAGGTGAGCCATTGCGGCCAGTAGCGACAATGTCTATGGATTCTTCACCATACAGAACACCCGACGCTGTAATTTCTTGCGCGGCAGGAGATAAACTTTCTCTCTTGATAAACGAAGGATCATCGAGATCACCATCCATCAAATCTTGGAACCGCCCCTCTTCTTCAATAATCTTGACAGTCTCTGGATTAACAATGAAGTCACCATCCATCTCAAAGATATCTTCCGCTTCTTTGGGATTACCGAAGCCATCTGGTTCGCTGTCTAGTAACTTCTCTATTAAATTATCAAACTGGTTGTCATCAAGTTTCTTAAACTTCTTGCGTAGGTCAGTAAGCTTTAGCTTGCCCTCTGGGCTATCTACGATTAGATCGTAACCCTTACTATAAGTATTCTCACTTACCTCAGGATCTAATGGGGTGTTGTATGAATTTTCTCCGGCGGCTAATAATTTTTCACGATGGTCTTGCAGTAACTGGATAGTTTCAGCTTTAGTTGTACCGAGATCTGAATTCGCTCCAGTAATCTTTCCGTCAACAGATGCGTAATAGACCTCGTCTTCGCCGCTCTCTTGGTTCTCAGATGCGTCGTCATCAAAATACAAAGTGTATCTATCGCCGTCTGCGAAGGTGACAATATGATTGCCAGTACCTTCCCAGTTCTCAGCTTTCTTGAATGTCGGCTTTTTGTCAGATAACTTTATTGTTACAGGAGTATCTGCAACAGGTTCGTCTACATCAGGCTCTTGTACCGCTGGTCGTTCACGTTGCCCAGCTTCCTCTTGTGCCTGTCCCTCCACTGCGGAATCGGCTCGCCCGACTCCAGTGCTTCCTTCGCCATCTGATCCAGTATCGGCAACGGGTGTGCTCTCGACGCTTCCGGACTCTGGCGGTGCCCGAACTTGTCCTGATATGCCTTCAGGTTGGGAGGTGTCGGCTTGAACGGGACTTCCACTGATTTCATCTGGGGATTCCTGTGTTTGTGGTTGTTGTAAGTTACTATCTCGAATACCTTTAATGTAATTATAAGCTAAAGGGGATTGTTCTTGTAGCAACTTAGGGTTGGAGTGAAACATTGCACCAAGCTGTGCAAATACTTCTTGCCTATAAGTCTGATTTAAACCCGCATTATTTTTGTCACGATCAGAGATCTCTTCCCTTAAATCGTTAAACGGGTAATCGAATCTTCTGCCAAGGTCAGTACCTTCTGCCCAGTTCGTGAATAACTCCTGCATCACATCACCCATGACAACATTGGGTGTTTGTGCGCTTTCATCAATCGTTATATTGAATTGAGCGTCTTTATCACTAAGCCCCATAGCAAAATCGGCGGCATGGTAGACTTCATGAGTCATGCTCCACGCCAGCTCACTTAATTGTTTTGGGTCGCTAACTGATCCAGATACGAGGCTTGAATTAAGCGAGATCCCGCGCTTATTTCTTCCCGTCATGGCTGGAACATCATGATCTGATGAAGCGTGGACATACATGCCCGTTACAGAATCTAAGAACGACTTAGGAACTCCGCTCGCAGACAGGTCAGCCATAACACCAGCCACAAGGTCAGTAGCCTCTTGTGCATTTTCCCCAAAAGATTCACCGATGGTAGGTAAGCTTTTTCCGGTTGGTTTATCCTTGGTCTCTACTATCTGGGAGTCGTTTCTGTCAAATATTCTGTCAACATCATCAACATCAATAGCCTCAACAACAACATCAGTGTTAGCTGGGTCTAATGCTTCTGGTGTACTTGCCGCAACAGATAGCTCGACAAGCTGATCTGTAACTGGTTTAGCTGGATCTGAAAGCTGTCCTTCAAAATTATGGTACTCATAAACCGTACCGGATTCCGTACTCCTTGCGGGAACTTCCGTAGTTCCAAACTCTGGGTTTGCGGGAGCAAAGTCAGTAACAATATCAGCTTGAGGAGCCTCAGGTGATGGCGGCAAAGAGTCTTCGGCAAACATAGGCTGTTGGGGCGCTTCTATAACAGGTGCGCTCTCAGGCAAAACTGGAGCCGGCTCAGTACCTTCAGGTATATCTTGAGGCACGTTTATGTCTGATCCATCGTAATCTGTCAGCTCGGATAATCCAGCTTCCTGCCTTTGTTCTGGTGTAAGAGGTTCGTTTTCAGCAAGGAAATCATTATCGTTTTGAGTAGGCTGGGTTAATACAGTTTCATTATTAGCGTCTGCGTTCTCATACTTAGAAAACACTTCTATAATTTTTGACCGTAAGTCAGGATCGTTGTTTGTTTTTGTTCGGAGGTCTCCGGCGGCATCAGACTCCCCTACCTTGTATTGCCCCGTAAAAGTTTTAACGGCTACCGTTGCGGCACCCGTACCCCCGCCCATAAGTAGTCCGGCGGCGGCTTGGTTAAGTATGCCCGACCTTTTCCGCTCGTTACTTAAATAGTCAAAGTATTGTTTTGATTCGGCTTCCGTGTAATTGTTATTTACAAAGGTTATTGCCGACTCTTCCAATAAAAACTGAAGGGCTTCTGTACCACCCTCTACACCTTGAGCTTTAACTATCTCAGCAAAAGCTTGCTTTATCCACTTAGGTTGATCTGAAACATTCCCAGCCACAAAGTCTTTAAATTTCTTTACACCGCCATCAGGGAATATGCCGCGAAAAGCTTTCATAAATGGAGCCACTTCTAGACCAGCCCCAACAACGCCAACTCCTAATGCGGTAAACGGAGCTTCAACTCCTGTCTCCTCTAGAATACTAGCAAACGTACCACCTGTAAGAGTGGGGGCGCTATATGCTACAGCTCCAGTAACAGCTCCAGTAACAGCCGCTTTTGAAGTTTGAGTTATCGCCGATTTCTCAGCGACTTCTCTAGCAATAAATTCTGCCGCATCTTTTTCAACGCCAGCCTTTAAAGATTCTTGAGCTACATCTTTGCCTTCTTTTTCAGCAAGCTCTTTAACGCCTTTCTTTACTACTTGCTTGGCAACAGCTTTTCCTGCGAAGGCACCAACACCTCCCAGAGCCAAGTCAGGAACAAGTGTGCCTAAGGTATAAGCCGCCCAGCTACCAAAGTCCCCAACAGAATCAATCTCTTCAATAGCCATGACATCGCCAGCAAACTCCTCAGCTTCGGCCATGTTGCGCCGATAAGTCTCCATGCCAGCGGCGACCATTTTATCACTACCAACAACTGATCCAACAGCGGCCACCAGACCACCACCAAGCCCTTGAGTTTGATTGACTCCGGCTCTCAACCCGCGATTAAAGTTACCCATTTCCTCTTCGGGTTCAGGTTCAGCCTCAAAGGCTGGGAGAGCTTGTTTTGCAGGAGAATCTTCCCCATACAGGTATGCCCATCGAGCTTCATCTTCTAAAGGCTTCGCCGACTTCATTGGCATCTATTTAATCCACCCTTTCTCTGTAAGCAGTGCGGTCAGGCCAGCCTGATCTTCTATTTCATTATTCTCGTCGTAGTACCCCTGAAGTTCAGATACTAATCGAGGACTCCACTTTCCTTCAGGTACTAACGCGCCTAGGTTGGAGGGAGTTTCTGGAGCTTCATTTCTCCGCTTAGGTTTTTTAGGGTCAACTTCCTTGGCAGGGGAAAAAGGCGCTGACTTTAAATTGGTCGTCGTGGATTCGAGCCACTCCGCTACTCGGTCTTGGTCGGTAATGTGTTTTGACCCAAACAGCATTCTCTCTTCAATATTATTTTTCATTGTAGCGACCTGAGTTTCACTTAACACGGTTCCTGCCGGTAGTTCGGACATATCTACATCCATCCCGATCATGTTGTAAGTGTTATCGCCGTTTTGAATAGCCTTACGGTTAGTCTCTAGGTACGAGCTGACGCGGGTCTGGAATTCCTCTTCACCGTTGTCACCTGTCCTATTACCGTACAGTTTTTGTATGCGAGCTTGCTTTGCCAGAGGTTTTAGTAAAGGCCTTATAGCGTTACCCATGTGGGCTACCGCCGCTGTAGCCTGTACCGCCTCAGTCAAAGTTAAATTCAGGGGCTTGTTATTTAGATTATTTCGGTTAGCCGTCAGTGGAGGAAAATACGGATATTCGTTTCCATCTTTATCCTCAACAAAGACATATAACTGGCCTGACAGATTTTGTTTTGCGTCAGCTTGTACATTCCATAAACCTTGAGACTTAATGATGAGACCCTTGTTATGCATCCAGACTGGCGCATTCTTAAATTCGTCTGTGACTTGCCGGCCAAGTGCCTTTGAATCATTAAGGCCGAGGCTTTCAGAAAATGCTTGCTTAACCTGACTAGACATCTCGGGTTCCAGCCCAGCCTGTAAATCTTGAATATAAACATTGACTGCCTGTTCTCCGGCTACTCTTGTATCGGAGAGCATCGTGCCCATGCTTAATATAGTTCCCTTGGTTCCGTCGTAGGCGGCATTAAGATCGTCTGAAAGGCTGTTTGAGGCTCGACCGCTAGCACTTTTCGATTTAGTGAACACATCATCTATTAATATCGCCGCTTCCGTAGCACGGTTATTCCCTTCAGCGACATCAGTCTCTTGAACTGTTTTGTTTGTAGACGCAACGGATGATGCTGTGGCGGCTTCTTGAGAGGCAATATCAGCTATAAGCTTCTTGGATTCCGGAGAATTAGGATCATTTAACCTATCTGACTTTGTTTGAGCTGTCGTAGCACTGATATTAGCGGTTTCAGCTTGAGTCTTTTGAATCCCTAACTGCCCCAACTTATATTCCGCGTCAGCTCCAGCATTGATATTTTTAATCCTTAGGTCTTCAGCACGGTAAGCCGCTGTTGACTCACGGTCTTCTTCAGCCGCACCAAAGCTTCTATCAGCGTTGGACTGGGCATTCTCCAGTTGAGTTTTTTTAAGTTCGCGGTCTTGATTGTCCGCGACAATCCCGTAACCAGTTCTAAAACCGTCTGCAAATCCCATGATATTTACCTAGTCGAATAATTTATTAAGTAGAAAAGCAACGCCTAAACCAATTGCTACTGGTGCCGCAATCGCACCTAAGGTAGCCGCTGTTCCTCCGGCTCCTGCCGCCGCACCTGTTCCTGCCGCCGCCGCCCCAGTTCCCGCAGTCCCTGCCACAGCTCCAGTAGTTCCTGCTGTCGCTCCTACCGCCCCTGCTTCAGCGACTACAGTGCCAGCCTCTATCGCTCCAGAGACGCCTTCAAGAGCGGCTCCGACGTTGTTTATAGCTCCACCCACTTCCGCTCCTGCGGCGGCGGTCTCCGCGATTTGTATACCCTCGACTCCACCTTTCAATCCCTTGAGTGCCGTACCGACATTATTTACACCGCCAGAGGTCAAAGCTTGCGACCCTAGATCTCCTGCCAATTGAGCTGTCTCAATCCCCCCTTGCCCGCTTAAGCCATTAATGGTTGAGCCAATATTACTAACTCCTCCGGCAGAAGCCCCAGCCGCTTTGGTTGCGGCAATACTTTTAAGCCCCACTTGTGCGCCGATACCAGCGCCCAGCCCCAAGGTAGAGTTTTGTGCGGCAGTCTTTTGAGCTTCAATGGCTAGCCGCTGTTGCTCTTCAACAGACTCAGCCCTAGAAACTGCGGCCAGACCTCTATTTGCAATGTCTAGCTGTCGTCTTCCTACACCTATCATTGTCATTGTC
>JAPKBK010000265.1 GCA_028823435.1 Flavobacteriales bacterium | reverse complement strand
GAAATAAAATCATATTTTTGAGCCATGAAATTTGGGTTTCTAACACTAAATACGACTTCATCCAAAGGAGGGTCTGAAAAACTTTGGAGAGAACTTGCCGAAAAGGCATTTCAGCAAGGTCATGATGTCGTTGTGTCTGTCTATAACTCTCAAATGACAGCCACAAGGAATCTATTCAGGAACTCAAATTTAAAGATTTATAGCCGACCAAGTTTTACGGGATCAACGCTCAAAAAAAAGATCACAGGAAGGATTCATGAAAAACTATTTGGATGGAAACACAATCATTTCTTCCAAGGTTCCGAACCTGATGCGTACATCATAAGTTGTGGCGGATTGGCAGAACTGGGCGTTAAACGAAACCAAATACAGATTGCAAACGTTACGAAGCCTTATGTAATTATTGTTCAAAACAACACCGAGAATTGGGTGTTTGATAAATCCAACCTGAATACTGTTTCTGGTATTTTACAAAGGGCAACCCAAGTGTTTTTTGTGAGCTATAGAATACAGGAACAAGCAGAACGTCAACTGGGAATGACGTTTAACAACGCCTCACTTGTAGCCAATCCAATTGTTAAAGCTGAAGCCACCAAACTACCTACGTCCGATGTTGTAAATGCAGCATTTATTGGAACCGCAGATCTCAGAGTCAAAGGGTTAGGCCTCCTTATTCAGGCCATGTCTCACAAGATTTGGCATGACAGAAAAGTCTTAATCAACGTGTACGGAGAGGGTGTGCACGAAAGTGAAATAAAATTATTGATTAAAAAGTTTGGTGTTGAGGGTAAATTCTCAATTCATGGATGGGTGGATGACATGGATGACGTCTGGGCAAAAAACCAGGCACTCATATCCACATCCTTTAACGAGGGATTACCCTTGGTGATACAGGAAGCAATGATGAGAGGACGGGTTGTGGTGGCGACAGACGTGGGTGGAACCGCTGAAATCATCACCGATGGTGTGGATGGGTATTTGGCCGAAGCGGCTTCTCTTTCTTACGTATTAAAAGCCCTAGAAAGGTGGTGGGGAGATAAGGACAAATGGGAGAGTCTTGGAGAAAAGGCTGCACAAAGGGTAAGAGCGTTTCATGAAACAATCCCTCAAGGAACTGCCGTACTTGAAGCCCTAATGACAACAGATGATTGACATCATCATCCCCGTAAAAGGGCGTCCATCTAAGCTAGGTCGTGCCCTTCATTCACTAGAAGAACAAACCTATACAGAGTTTGAAGTTACTGTCGTGAATGACCACTCCTCACAAGAAGAAAGATCGGAGATTTCTAAGATTTGTTCTGAGTACAATGGGGTGATCAACCTTATAGACTCGAGGGGAACAGGCGCACCTGCGGCGAGGAATTTTGGATTTCAAAAAACATCTCACCCATATGTTCTGTGGTTTGATTCCGATGACATGTTACTCCCGAATAAACTAGAACATGACATTCAACTTTTTAAGTCAAACACCTTCGATTTCGTGGTAAGTCGCGCGCAGCATTTGGTAAAAGGTGAGTTAATAGATCAGTATTGGGGAGCATCTCCTGACGCAGACAAAGGGGCTTTTCAATTCCCATTCCAAACGATGTGCGCACTGATTTCAAGAGCGTTTTTAGTGAATGGAAATATCAAATGGAATGAAAACATCCTCTCAAATCATGACTGGGAATTCAGCAATGAATGCTACATTAAATCTGACAGGAACGCTTTTTCTAACGTCATTACCGCTCACTACAATGTGCCGAATGCTACATCTGGTTCCATCGGTTCATCGTTGAATCACATTAAAATTGAAAGTCAGTTTATGGCCATTGAAAACATTGCCAAACTCCAAAGTAAATTCGGGTTTACAACAGGATTATACAGTAAGATGCGAATATTAAGGCATCGGTTATTCCTGCTTAATGCCTGTCTCAAAAATGGGTATTACCTCTACTTTATGAAGTCGTTAAATAGGTTATTCTAAAAGAACCCTATTTAAGCGCAGGAAGCAGCTCCCCTGAAACTTCGCCGAAACCGATCATACCATTTGAACCACGCATTTTGACGGTGTCCCCGTCATTGATGAAGCGGCGTTCTGTACCGTCAGGCATGGGGACGGGCTTGGTGCCTTTCCATGATATTTCCAGCATAGATCCAAACGACCCTTCTTCAGGACCCGATATCGTGCCCGACGCAATCATGTCGCCGCCACGAATGTTACATCCATTGACGGTGTGGTGGGCAAGCTGTTGGCGCATGTTCCAATACATATGCTTGAAATTTGAATGGCAAACGATTTTTGAATCTCCGGCAGGGGTTGTGATCTCCACTTCGAGGTTCATGTCGTAATGTGAATCTCCGCTGTACTCTAGATAGGGCAGCACTTTTGGATCTTGAACGGGTCC
>JAPKBK010000264.1 GCA_028823435.1 Flavobacteriales bacterium | reverse complement strand
GTCCTGAATCAGGTGACAAACTGCATAAATTTTCGAATGACTCTTTGTTTCTGTTCCATGTTTCTCGTCCAATTGACACAGATTCAATGGATGCTTCCTTTCAGTCAATGCCCTACAAAGCTGGTTATTTGGTGGGGACAGCTGAAGCATTGGATGCGTGGAGTGAAAATCCTGGAGAGATGTCTGCCAAATGGAAAATATCTAACGAATCATATACCAGGCTCACTCGGAGAGACTGCGCAAACGATTTTTTTGAGCTTCAATCTGGTGACGATAGGATTGTCGTTTGGGGAGAAGCGCCTGAAATAGAGGGCTTTAAATCACATGCTTATTTGAATCGTACAGTATTCATTCGGGAACAGGCAGTCTTGGACTCAGACCTTATTGAAATAGAGAATGCCATGCCTCTTGATACTTATGAAAACCACGCTTTGCTAGGTGTGACTCGAGATCACACAGCGGGAACTGACATGGACATTGTCTGGAATCCGGAGAATTCATCCGTTGATGCAGTAAGCGCTGGAGGAGAAGTGGTGTGGTCGAAAAGATTAGAAGACGCTCCGATAGGCAGATCATTTGAAGTGGACTTATATGCGAATAACAAATACCAAACTGTATTTGCGACCCCTTCTGCCCTTTACGTCGTTGACCGATTAGGCCAAGATGTCAAGGGGTTTCCATACGATGCGGATGTGTCAGGTTTTGCGGTTTTCGATTACGATAAAAATAAAAAATTCAGAATTTTACTGGCGACCACAGATGGTGATATCTTAAATCTCCGAGCTGAGGGTCGTCTTACTGCAGGATGGAAATTCAAACGTCTCACGGAGGACAAACACGTGGTTCATCTCGCCCATATACGTATCGGCTCAAAAGATTACATCTATGGTGGATGTTATGATGGGAGTGTGCTTTTGTTAAAGCGTTCTGGACAAGTAAGGGGGTCAACGCCAGTGGTCATCAACCCCAGGTCAAGACCCGCTTTTCGTTTGTCTAATACAATCGGTAAATCAACTGTAATATTTATAGATTCAGAGGGTTGGTTGCAAGAATTAACTTTGTCGGAGGCAGAGCCAGTAGGTATTTCTGGGCGCACGCGTGCGGATAAAGTGTCAATTCAAGATATCGATGCAGATGGGAAAACAGAAGTGGTGACTTACTTGAATGGTGTGCGTTCCGTTTGGAACTCTCGAAATGAGCTAGTCCTTTAAGATACTTCGACTGATGACGATTTTCTGTACCTCACTTGTGCCTTCATAGATCTGCGTAATTTTCGCATCTCGCATGTGACGTTCTACGTGGTACTCTTTTACAAATCCATACCCACCATGTATTTGTACGGCTTCAACAGTTTGTTTCATCGCCACTTCCGATGCATATAGTTTGGCCATACTCGACGCAAGATCGTAATTTTCTCCGGCGTCTTTTAGTGCCGCAGCTTTATAAACCAAAAGTCTTGCACTCTCAATTTGAGTCGCCATGTCAGCGAGTTTAAAGCCAATGGCCTGATGCTTGTAGATTTCTTGGCCAAATGTCTTACGCTCCTTTGAATATGCAAGCGCGAGATCATATGCGCCTGATGCAATACCGAGGGCTTGTGCAGCAATGCCAATACGCCCTCCTGCCAAGGTTTTCATCGCGAACTTAAAGCCAAATCCATCTTCACCCAGCCGGTTTTCTTTAGGCACTTTAACGTCAGTGAACATCAAAGTATGTGTGTCCGATCCGCGGATGCCAAGTTTATCTTCCTTCGCACCTACAACAAAACCTGGCATGTCTTTTTCAACGATAATTGCATTGATTCCCTTATGACCTTTTTCTACATCTGTCTGAGCAATGACGATGTAGGTTGATGCACTGCCTCCGTTTGTAATCCAGTTCTTCGTTCCGTTGAGCAAATAGTGGTCTCCCATATCTATCGCAGTCGTTCTCTGTGATGTTGCATCAGAACCTGCTTCGGGCTCACTCAAACAAAACGCCCCAATTTTCTGTCCACTTGCCAATGGCACTAAGAATTTCTGTTTTTGCGCCTCAGTTCCGTACTTTTCTAACCCATAACAAGCCAGTGAATTATTCACGCTCATAATAACACTCGTAGAAGCATCTATCTTACTAATTTCTTCCATCGCCAGAACGTAACTTATGGCATCCATTCCTGATCCACCATATTTCGTGTCAACCATAATCCCTAAAAACCCAAGCGCGCCAAGCTGTTTGACTTCTTCGGTAGGGAACTTTTGTTCTGTATCACGTTCAATGACCCCTGCTTTAAGCACATTTTGTGCGAAATCTCGTGCTGCATCACGTACGGCAAGCTGTTCTTCTGTAAGTTCGAAATTCATATTGAGAATAAAATGGATTACGAAGATACATTAACTGCCCCCTCCAAGGGGCCTTGGGTTGTGATAGGTCT
>JAPKBK010000051.1 GCA_028823435.1 Flavobacteriales bacterium | reverse complement strand
TCACATCCATCATGAATGTAAATTTCCATCAAGTGATTCGTCAGGGAAGTATGGTCAATACACTGATCGGTGCCAAAATCAACGCCATTAATAGACCAGCTATAAGTGACAGGCGGATATTCTAAGCCTGGGTTTTGGATTAAGTCTACACAAACTGTTTCGAACTCATCACAAGCAACTGTAACCACCTCAGGTGTCACAGCTTCTAAGGGAGGCGTGTCGTATATGAAGATACTGATTAAACTCTCAGTGGTTCCACTTATAATGTTCAGCTTCAACTCTTCGGTGCCTTCATCAATGAAATCTTGTGGCACAGTAAAGGACAGGGCTATATCATACTCACCTATGGGTATCATAGCCAATGAAGGCAACCCATCGATATCCTCAAGGAAAGAAGCTTCGGATGTGGGGTCTTCTGTGATTTGGAACTCAAAAGGGTAGACTGAAGGCACCAAGCAAGGACGACTGATCGTGATCGTAGAGACGCCGCAATCTTCCCAAGCACAATAAATGACAATATCATCTAAAGGGTCGGGATCGCAATCTGGTGATGCCGTTGCTTCATATTCTGTAGGAATTGGCGATCCGAAACTGCCTTCCTCAAGTATCACAATTGATTCTAACCAATCGTCACTCCCATCTGCAATCGCAAGTTTAATGTGGTACGTAAGGCCACAACTCACTGGGTGTGATGCCGTGAACAATTCAGTATATCCATTGATACATGGCGGATCAACTGCACCTGGATTGTCAATATAATATTCTGGATTTGTCACATCATTTACCGAACTAATCGTCACGGGAAGAGGAGGGTCAGAATCCGGAACCTGAGCAATATTAATTGCACCGTCGGGAAATCCGGCAGGCGAGGCATAAGGTCCTGCTATGCCAGGTCCTGAAAGGAAAAAAGCAAAAATGTCGTTGTATTGAGAATTGACCCACCCCAAATATTCGTCTGATCCGAAAACATAATTAAATGACACGAAATCTCCTGAAGGTTGAAAATCAAACTCTAAAATGCAGACGTCGTTGACAGATTGGACGGTGAAGGTTTGGCCTATGAGCGGAGGCACCGAATTTGCAACGGTCAGCAAATCCGCATCTCCTGCCCCACCACAACCACCACAACCGGCAGCGCCATCACATGTTGCAGGATTTGTCGCCAAATCAGTACTCATAATAATGCCATTTTCAATTGAGATGCCTTCACCATCCGTCAGATAACCAATTTGTTCTAAAGATCCTGAAAACTGAACATTTGTAGCTATAACACCCTCTCCTAAGAGTACATTATTCACATACTGAGTAGGCGTCATCGCTTGTGACACATCCATTTGTGCCTGAATAAATGACGCACTCAAAAGGAAAATCAAAGTAGAGACGAACTTATGAGACGATACCATTGAAATAATCGTTTGTTTTTTCATGTTAATATCCCGTAAGTTAAGTGATTTCTTAAACAATCAAATTCATTAAGTTTGCCTAATGCAGAAAGTCATCTTTTTTTCTGATTCAAAATGTGTGAACATCTACCCATTAAACCTTGGAAGATGTGAGTCTACACTACACTTTGGAGGCAGGTCCGTCGCACTACAATGGAGAGATCTCCTGGCAGGGATACATGCGGATTTTGAAATAAATTCACGTCTCATGCCCACAAAAGAGGCTGCAAAAATATTAAGGGGCATGGAACCCGGCGACAATTGGGGGAATGGAGAGGATGTATATGCCTCTATGAAAGGGGAACAAAAAAGACAAATAAAGCCTGAAATAGACCTCAATTCAGAGCTTCTTTTTACACATTCTGCAGCGGATTATTTTGAGATGTGTGGCTCAGGAATTGCCGAGGATTTAAAAAACATGAAACGCTCTTGGAGTGCAAGGACACTGTCGGAAGAAGAACGTGAAGCATGGGCTCACTTGGGGGTGATTGTCCATGGAGCACTTGAGAAAATACATTTGGCGCCGGGGGCCATCGTGAGAAGTTGCAATATTAATACGGAAGAAGGAGATGTGATTTTGGGGGCCAACGCAGAGGTCATGGAGGGGTCAAATATCAGGGGACCCTTTGTCTTGGGAGCGCACAGCCAATTGAGAATGGGAAGTAACGTATACGGTCCTACTTCTATTGGAAAGCACTGCAAGGTGGGAGGAGAGTTAAGCAACGTTGTGATACATGATTACGCTAACAAAGCACACGGCGGATTTTTAGGGAACAGTGTGATCGGATCTTGGTGCAATCTCGGGGCAGAAACATCAGCAAGCAATCTGAAAAATACATATGGAGAAATAAAAATGTATCACGCGGAAACAAAAAAACACATCAATAGCGGCAAGACATTCTGTGGTCTATTGATGGGAGACCATAGCAAAACAGGAATTCATACAGCTTTTGACACCGCCACAGTTGTAGGTGCATTTTGTAACATCTTCGGCGCCAGCACACCACCGAAGCATATTCCATCATTTTCTTGGGGAGGATCAGAAGGACTTACGGAACATCGGCTTGAGCAAGCTATAACTACAGCACGCAAGGTTCTTTCTAGAAGAGGGATAGAACTTACCCCGACAAAAGAGGCAGAAATAGCACGGCTTTTTTCAGCAACTGAAGGCGACAGAAAATAGATTATTGACCTTCAGAAAATAAATGTGACAAAAAACGCCTGACACGCTGTCAGACATACGCAATGGCACGCACCTTGCGTTACATTAGTTCCATATATACTAAATGATAGATTTCGACTCCCCATTCCAATTGTTTGCTGAATCACAAGAAAGTGAATTTATACCTCTCATCACTGAAGAGGATGAAAAAGCAATGCATAAGCAAGATGTACCAGACAACATCCCATTGTTATCTCTTCGTAACACTGTCCTTTTTCCCGGAGTCGTCATACCGATTACAGTAGGTCGAGATCGATCTATCAATTTAATCAAGGAGGCAAATAAAAACAAAACCACCATCGGGGTTGTGTCACAGAAAGACGGTAAAACAGAGGACCCTTCAGGTGAGGATTTGAACAGAGTGGGGACAGTCGCTAGAATAATTAAAATGCTGCGAATGCCAGATGGCACGAATACTGTGATTCTCCAAGGTCAGAGACGGTTTTCATGGGATAAAATAGTTCAGGAAGACCCCTATCTTAAAGCGAGTGTCACAGCGTTTGGCGGCGGTGAAGACTTGCCAAACAACAAATCAACTCAAGCGCTTATAGAAAGCTTGAAAGAGCTCGCAATCGAAATTATAGAAATGAGCCCCACCATTCCTTCTGAAGCGGCTGGGGCAATTAAAAACATTGAGCGACTGAGTTTCCTCGTGAACTTTATAGGTTCTAACATGAATGCTTCTGTAAAAGCAAAACAAGAACTTTTAGAAATTGAAGGACTTGAAGAAAGGGCGAATAAAGTGCTCCAAATGCTCCACAAAGAGAAGCAAATACTGGAACTCAAAAATGACATCCAAAGCAAAGTACGTGACGATTTAGACCAACAGCAAAAAGAATATTTCTTGAATCAACAAATGAAGAAGATTCAAGAGGAATTAGGTGCAAACCCTCTGAAGGAAGAAATCGAAGAAAGAAAAGCCAGAGCAAAGAAGAAGAAATGGCCGGAGGAGGCATCCTCTCTTTTTGAGAAGGAAATTCAGAAGCTTGAAAGGATGAACCCGCAAGCTGCTGAGTACAGTATGCAATCAAATTACATCGAGCTACTCCTGGAGCTTCCTTGGGATGAACGGTCAAAAGATAATTTTGATTTAAAAAATGCGATCAAAGTTCTCGACAGCGATCATTACGGTCTTCAAGAAGTCAAAGAGCGTATCGTAGAACACCTTGCCGTACTTAAAATTAAAGGTGATTTAAAAGCGCCTATCATCTGTTTGTATGGACCTCCAGGAGTTGGAAAGACA
Organism: Flavobacteriales bacterium; assembly: GCA_028823435.1. Classification (GTDB taxonomy): domain Bacteria; phylum Bacteroidota; class Bacteroidia; order Flavobacteriales_D; family Sanyastnellaceae; genus UBA974. The sequence continues at coordinate 6,179 of JAPKBK010000051.1, read as the reverse complement.
TCACTAGGCAAGAGTGTTGCAGAAGCATTGGGGCGCAAGTATGTCAGGATGAGCTTGGGTGGTTTGAGAGACGAAGCGGAAATTCGTGGGCATCGAAAAACATATATAGGTGCTATGCCAGGGCGTATTCTACAAAACCTTAAAAAGGCTGGAACGTCTAATCCTCTCTTTGTACTTGATGAGATTGACAAACTCGCCAAGGACAGCCATGGAGATCCATCTTCAGCCATGCTCGAGGTTCTCGATCCTGAACAAAACAGCACCTTCCACGACAATTACTTAGATATCGATTACGATTTAAGTAGAGTCATGTTTATTGCGACATGCAATGATCTTTCTACAATACATCCTGCACTCAGGGATAGAATGGAAATCATTGAGGTTTCGGGGTATACCATTCAAGAAAAAGTTCAAATTGCAAAGCGACACTTGCTGCCAAAAGTCATCAGGGATACAGGACTTACAAAAACGAAAATTCAAATTCCTGTTTCTACGATAGAGAAGGTTGTCGAATTATACACCAACGAATCAGGTGTCAGAGGGCTCGATAAAAGAATCGCAAAAATCGTCAGGAATAGAGCGAAAGAAATTGCGATGGAGGAGCCATATAAAGCAGAGATCAAACCCACAGATCTTATTGATATCCTTGGTCGCCCTAGAGAAAAGGACAAGTATCAAAACAACGATGTCGCAGGAGTCGTTACTGGGCTGGCCTGGACACCCACCGGAGGGGACATCTTGTTTATAGAGACGTCACTCACACCTGGAAAGGGAAAGTTAACCCTGACTGGAAACTTAGGTGAGGTGATGAAAGAAAGTGCAATCATTGCGCTGGAATACCTGAAAGCGCATTCGGTGGAGTTTGGTCTCAAGCCTGAACGTTTTGAGAAATGGAATGTCCACGTACATGTTCCACAAGGTGCTATCAAAAAAGACGGACCGAGTGCTGGAATTACGATGCTCACCGCATTGGCTTCTGCATTCACTCAAAGGAAAGTCAGGAAGTATCTGGCCATGAGTGGGGAGATCACTTTGCGCGGACAAGTTCTTCCAGTGGGCGGTATTAAAGAAAAGATTCTCGCAGCCAAACGTGCTGGCATAAAAGAGATCATTCTGTGTGAAAGAAACAGACAGGACATTGAGGATATCGATTCAAGATACTTGCGGGGAATGAAGTTTACGTACGCGACAAAAATGAATGAAGTTGTCATGCGCGCGCTCCTATCTACAACTGTCGAATCACCCATAGACTTCAATAACCTAGACGACTAATGAACTGCAATTCAATATGTTTATTTGCATTATCTCTACTTATAGTTGATACAGCTAGTGGGCAAGGAAATGTCTGGGGCTCCATGCCTTTGGACATCTCTATTGACGCAAGGAGCTCCGGATTAAGCGGCAAACTCGCTGCGAATATGAATCCCAACGGAGGGGCTGCGGCATACAATCCTGCATTTGTAGACAGTACATCTTTAGGCGTTGTGAATGTATCATACCTGAATTATTTTGCAGGAATACAAATGGGGTCGGTCCATGGTGTGATTAAAAATAGTGGCAAGCATTCCCTTCATGTGGGGGCGCGCTTTTCTTCTTTTGGAAAATTTGAGGGATATGATTCATCGGGATGGCCGACCGGGGAGTTTTCAGGAGGCGACTATTTTTTGCAATCTGGAATGACATGGAAACTAGATTCTGTTTGGACTGCTGGGGTCACCGGATGGGGAGGGTTTAGAAATCTAGATAGAGAAAATGCCGGAGTATTGGGGCTTGATGCTGGAATAATGAGGGTTTGGCCTGACCAAGTATTCGCTGCTGGGATATTGATCTCTGGAATAGGGAGGCAGTTTGCAGGAACAGGGAGCCAACCCGTCGGATGGATGCCCTACAACATTCAAGTCGGCATTACAAAAGGGTTTAAAAACGCGCCCTTTCAACTATATCTACAAGCAGAACACTTAGAAGAATGGGCGCTGGCACCAGAAGGCACGTATGATGACGATACAGACCCTTTGACAGGAGAAACAATACCTAATACGACATGGAAATTAGGAGATCAACTTGGGCGGCATTTGAGAGCCGGCGTTGAAATAAGCTTGGGAAGTGGTCTCGGCGCTCAAATTGGATATGATTACAGAAGACGCGTAGAAATGGTTGCCGCAGGGAGAAAAGGTACGAATGGACTTTCAATAGGCGTGACCATGAAGCTCGGTGATTTTGACATCGGGATTGCAAGAAACACATATCACTTTGCAGGTTCTTCTACGCATTTATCAGTCGCTTTAATACTTCCTCGCTCTTGAGTGAAATAGATTAGATTCACATCACTATCTTCGTCACATGGCAAAGCAACGAATTACCATAGCAATAGATGGACACTCATCTGCAGGAAAAAGCACTATGGCAAAAGCGCTGGCTAAGGAGCTGAATTACTTTTACATTGATACGGGGGCGATGTATCGGGGGGTCACTTTGTTTGCCATGAAGGAACGATACGTCATGAACGGCTGTATTGATGAAAGCGGCCTGGAGCAAGCTTTAGATCGTCTTTTTCTCACATTTAGGTTTAACCCCAGCACTGAATGTTCAGAAATGCACCTCGGAGGAACGAATATTGAAAAGGAAATCCGCACAATGGAAGTGGCAAAAAACGTCAGCCTTGTGGCGAAAATTCCAGCTGTAAGAACGAAACTTGTCGCTTTGCAAAGAAGATTGGCCGAAGGAGACAGTGTGGTGATGGACGGCAGAGATATTGGAACCGTTGTCCTTCCCAATGCAGAACTTAAATTCTTCATGACCGCAGACCCTGAAGTTAGAGCATGGAGGCGACTGAGAGAGTTACAGGAAAATGGCAAAGATGTCACCTTTGATGAAGTTTTAGAAAACGTCCTTGAGAGAGATCGCATAGATTCGGAAAGAGCTGTAGCACCTCTAAAGCAAGCCGATGATGCAGTCGTCATTGACAACAGCAACCTCACGATGGAGGAGCAGTATCAATTTATGCTCAATCTGGCAAAAAAGAGAATGGAACAATAAGGATGTCATATCAGATTTTCCAAAAACTTCTTACGCTACTCGCTTTTTCAACAGCATTAATTAGTTGTGCGCAATCTACTTCTTATGTTGAAGAAGCTCCCAAGCACACACCTGCCTTTTTATCAGCAGATTCTGTATGGGTTGACAGTGTTCTTGCGAATTTGAGTATGGAAGAACAAATCGCACAACTTCTGATGGTCCCTATATACGCGCGACCTGACACAAATGGATGGTCCGAGGCAGAACACTGGGTAAGAGACTTAGGAATAGGGGGTGTGATCTGTATGCAAGGGGGGCCGGAATTTCAAAGAATCAGGCTCAAGCGACTTCAGAAAGAATCAAAGGTGCCCCTTATGGTCGCTTCCGACGCTGAATGGGGATTAGGCATGCGATTGGATTCCACGAGAAGCTTCCCTCGGTCCTTAACCCTCGCTGCAACCCGAAACCCTGAACTCGTCAGGCGTTTTGGACAAATCGTCGGGGTTTCCTTAAAGAAAACTGGCATTCATGTGAATTTTGCACCCGTCGTAGATGTAAATTCAAATGCGATCAATCCTGTGATTGGCAGCCGAAGTTTTGGAGAAAATGTAGAATTAGTAGGAGAGCTGGGTTTGGCTTATGCACTGGGATTGCAGGATGTAAATGTCCTGGCGACTGCAAAACACTTTCCAGGACATGGCGACAGTGATTCAGACTCACATAAAACCCTACCTACGATATCTGGAGACAAACACAGATTAGATTCTGTGGAACTTGCGCCATTCAGGGTATTAATTGACGGAGGAATAGGCGCAATGATGATTGCACATCTCGATGTCCCTGCTTTAGACAGCACCGCATCACAACCCTCTACCCTATCCCCTACGATTGTGGACACACTGCTCAGGCAGAAAATGGGGTTTGAGGGACTTGCATTTACAGACGCATTGTCAATGAAGGGCTTCGTGGATTTTGCCGGAGACAGACCTCGCGCAAGGGATGCCCTACTTGCAGGCAATGATATTTTACTTTTCCCAGGAGATCCTGTCCAAGTCATTCAGGAGATTTCAAATGCAATAAAAGAAGGAACACTCGATTCAGCACGTGTTACAGAAAAATGTAAAAGGGTATTGCTCGCCAAGGTTTGGACTAAGGCAAGTTCACAAATCCCGTCGAAAGGAACAGAATGGGAGCCCAACGATGCTGAACAGGTTCACAGGGAAATCTTAGAGGAGTCAATGACCCTGCTGGCCAACCGAAGCAACACACTTCCTTGGCTTGCCCCTGAAGGGAAAATCACCCTCATCAACATCTCAGACAAAGCCATATCCGGAATGGCTTATAAGGATCATCTCCAAATAACCCTGGGGAGATCATACCAAATCTCTTCATTTAGCATCGGAAAAGACGCATCAGGCTGGGGCAGGAACGATGTGATACAGGCGTGTCTTGATGCTGATCTTGTCATTGTGAATTTCTTAGAATCAAATAACCGACAATCTCAGAATTATGGCATCTCTCGCACAGCGGTAGAAACATGTTCTCAGAAGATACGTCACGCCAAAAAAGACACAACACATCACACCAAATGGGTTGTGAACGTATTTGCAAATCCCTATTGCCTCAACGAAGACTGGACATCTATAAGTGAAGGTGCCGACGGGTTCGTGATGGCATATCAAGATGACTACAGAACACAAGAGACCGCCGCGGATGTCCTGTCTGGGGTAGCGTCAGCAAATGGACTGCTACCCGTCACTCCTCCAGGGTCTGTGTATAAAGAAGGAGATGGTGTGGGGCTTCAATGTTCTCGTGGCACAAGATTGGGATGGGATTCATGGTCCTGTGGTGGCAACTGGGACCCTGCGTATAAAATTGACTCCATCGTCAGCGAGGCAATCACGGCTTCGGCTATGCCAGGTTGCAGAGTGGTCGTTGCCCACAAGGGACGTGTCATGCACGATGGTGTTTATGGAACAACAGATGGGCAGACGAAAGTTGAAGAGGGCACGATCTATGACCTTGCATCAATCACAAAAATAGCAGCCACTTCTTTGTGTTTAATGGCGGGAGAGGAAACGGGATGGTTTGACCTTGAGGAACCACTTTCTCATGCGCTTGAGGAATTAGACACCCTTGAATTGGGAACAAGAACCTATCAAGAGATTCTATCACATCAGGCCGGGCTGTATCCTTGGATCCCCTTTCATCTTGAGACATTGCGTGATTCATTAGACCTGTTGAGTGACACGCCACTTTGTGATGAAAACATTTGTGTGAATCCTGGGCTATACATATGCAGTCAATATGTGGACACAATGTATCTGCGCATTAAGAACAAAGAGGTGAGAGATGCCGGCCACTATAGATACAGCGATTTGGGCTATTATCTCATTCACAAAAGACTGAACAAGGAATATCAGTGTGATGATGCGATAGATTCTCTTTCTAACACATGGTTCTATGAGCCGATGGGACTATCTAGCATGGGGTTTAAGCCTCTCGAAAAACCAGAATTACATCTTGGTGATATCGCGCCAACTGAAATAGATACGGTTTTTAGAAAACGAACAGTGCATGGTTATGTGCACGATCCGGGTGCGGCATTGCTTGGCGGTGTAAGTGGCCATGCGGGTGTATTTAGTGACGCGCATGATTTAACACGTTTGGGCCAAATGCTTCTCAATGGAGGCGCTTTGCTGGGACATGACTTTTTCAGACAAGATTTAAAGACGGTCAAAAAATGGTCTTCTAGAGCCTACCCTGACAGCAAAAACAGAAGGGGGATCGCGTTTGATAAGCCAGCAATTGAACTTGATCAAGGGCCGACGTGCAATCTGTCTAGTACGTCAAGCTTCGGACATTCTGGTTTTACAGGAACACTGATTTGGGTCGATCCTAAATACGACTTGGTGTTTGTGTTTTTAAGCAACAGGACATACCCACACGCAGAGAATAGAAAGCTCATTACAATGGATGTCAGAACAGAAATCCAAAGGGTCGTTATGGAACATTTAAACGCCGTACCACGATGAAAATAGGAATGGTTTGCTACCCCACTTTCGGAGGGAGCGGTGTCGTCGCTACTGAATTGGGGAAAGCGCTTGCTGCAAAAGGACATGAAGTACATTTCATTACCTACAATACGCCTGTACGTCTAGGCA
>JAPKBK010000263.1 GCA_028823435.1 Flavobacteriales bacterium | reverse complement strand
AAAAAGCCCGACACATTGTGTCGAGCTTTTGTTTTTTGTTGTGACCCTGTAGGGATTCGAACCCCAAACCTTCGCATCCGTAATGCGATGCTCTATCCAGTTGAGCTACAAGGCCATTTCGAACTCAATGACGAGTTCTAAACGGACGGCAAAGATACTCACGTTCAAGCATCGTGCAAATTTTAAATGAAATTTTCGTGAAATAAGAAATCCGCAACGGTGACTGGGAGTTCAAGTCGAAACTTTTGTCTTCAGCAACACCGATGCGGATCCTCCAGTCTCCGTCACCTGAACCGGGTAGGAGTCCTTTGAGCGGCCAGGGCACAAGGCCCTAGCTTCTCTCCGGTCCGATCAATGTCAATGTTAATTTCTATCGATCGGCTGGCTTCCTCAAGCATCTTATTCCGTGCTGTCTTGCGACGTCGTCCATATCCTCACCAACAAAAGAAAACAAGAGGGGAACCTCTTTATCTCTCCAGTGGATCGGGGTCGGTGCTTTGCAACCGAAGTTGCAGCGACACGGGTACGATACCCTTTGGAAAACCGAGCTTCGCCTTAATTGGTTGATCTCGGCCTTTGCGCAGCTTTCACTAACGCTGTTCGAACGGCGGGCCTACTTAGAACCTGGTCCTCTATCTCGTGTCGAAACACGATATAAATTTCCTCAGTTTTACAATCGCAAAGACAAGCCTTGCTTTCGTGCATTCCGCTGCTTCCGTCATGAAGAACCCATTAAGTCCGACAGTAAGCGCGTATACACACAAGGTGTATCGGTTGCGTACCCGTTACTCAACTGACAACTTGAACTTTGACCAGGTCAAATCACAAACTGCGAAGTCCAATAGCATCTGTCGATAACTACGGGATGATTCATTCAACATGTCTTTCAATGTGTCAACTCCAGATCGCCGAAGCTTTCTTTCGTGATTCCTTTCGAAATCCAACCATTCTCAGGCAGAGACGCATCTCAAACTCGAACTCCCAATCAACGTTGCGACTGGGATAGCAATCTAAACCTCAATCGGTCTAGGGTCTGTTTGGAATTTCATTGCTGAACTTCTTCCCTTCGTGTAACTTCTGTTTCTCTCTCAAGAACTACTCCCTTTCGGGACCCCTTTCACCTTTCGGCTGCCTTCTATATAGAATTCGATTTGCATCTCATTGCACATAGATCGCTTTGGGGGTTCAGCCACATTGCTTGAAACAAATAAGCAACTAATTTCCTATGTCAGTCAAATTATTTGGGCAAAAGGAATTCACAAGAAACACACATAGCTTATAAACAATTGTTAACTACGTGTTTATGTACTTTGAAGTGTTACGCTATAAAGTATCGAATACTGACTGTGGCAGGCAATTCCGCGGGGAAAGTCCGTGAACAAGATTCGTCTATCCTGAGGCCTGCTTCTGCAGCCATGGCATCGTATACAGGGATTTCTACGATATACTGATCCGCAAATCCATGGGTAGCGTCATATGCTGTAGCAGGCATACCGCCCTGACGATCTGCCGCATCATCGGGATCTATCGTGTGAAGTTCTACGACAAGAAGACCATGTTCTGCGACATATGGAGACCATCGTAAAAAATGTTCTTTCAAGCTCTGTTCCACATGGCGAAGTTTAAGACGTTCTCCTCGAAAGGCAAACGCGCCAGTAGAAACAGCTCTCTCAGGCCTGTCAATAAGCGGACGATTGAATATTCTGTTGTGATCCAGAAAAGAGCGCACACTCATTAAATCTCCCAAGCGAATCTTGTGATGTGTCCATAGATCTAAGGCGAGTTGATCGGGGTCACCGATGTCTCCCCAAATAAAATGGCCATCCACGCCCTCCTGTTTAAAGTGATCTGCTGTGGCCACCAGCGCTTCTTGATTAAAATCCGCACCCACAAGTTCCAAGGGGTGACTGTCTAGGTTTTTTCCGCGTAAAGTGGAATTCTTGATTACCTCATATAAGTGCAGCAGCATGGCTCCATTGCCGCAACCCATATCACAAATTCCGACAGGTTGATCTTCTAAAGGAGCGTTAAATATTGATTTCACAACCTCATCCAAGTGGGTGAAGTATGCTTTGTGAGCACCTCCTGAACCCCACACATTTAAGGTTCTGTCTACATGAATTTCTGGCTCGCCAGGTTCCGTTCGCCACAGATAAGAACCATCACCGAAAATCAATTCTCGGGCCCAGATAAATGTTTTTGTGTAAGATGTTGTGACACCATAAGAAGCTGAACGGTTTAAAAAGAATGCTCCCTTTTCTGTCCTGTCCCACCCCAGTAACTGCAGAACTCTGCCCCAAGCCTCCTGCTTGGACGCATCCATTTTAAGGACTGCAGCATCGTGCGCTTCCCATGTGGACAAAGGACGCGTCCCATGAATGGTCCCAAGTGTGACAAGCCATGGAGACACAAGTGCCCCTTCCAAATGGTTTTTTATCCT
>JAPKBK010000262.1 GCA_028823435.1 Flavobacteriales bacterium | reverse complement strand
TGAAGTGCTATCGTTTGGAGGTTGTGAAGGCAATCGAAGTTCAGGGAGAAATGCACCGATATATCCCGCTGCTTGCAAAAGCCGCTGGTTTCGATCAGATTGGCGAGCATGTTGTGGTTCATCAAGCGCGTAAATATGGCACGACAAAATTTGGACTCGAACGATTTACAAATGGCATGCTTGACTTATTGACGATCGCATTTGTACAGCGGTTTGGTCGCAAACCCATGCATCTTTTCGGATTGTTAGGTACGCTGACTTTTGCAATGAGCGTGTTGCTTTTTTCTGCAATTGCGGGTTATAAAATGTATGCGATGTCGAACGGTATTGATGCGAAGAATATCACGGAGATTTCCGCCTTTTATGTCGCTCTCACCGGAATGATTTTAGGTTCACAGCTGTTTATGGCAGGTTTTATTGCCGAGATGGTGTCAAGAACAGATCCTTCAAGAACGGCCTATCGCATTTCAGAAAATCTAGATCTTAAAATCTAGACATCAATAGGCCCTGATCCGACGAGTCGGTCTTCGTCATACCAAACCGCAAATTGTCCCGCTGCGATTCCTTTTTGCGGTTCTTCGAAGTCGAGGTACAATCCCTCTTCAGTCATGACGACCTTGCCCTTTTGAAGTGGCTGGCGGTAGCGAAAACGAAGTAAATATGTTGATGTTTGACCAGGCATGAGGATCTGTGAGGGCAGCAACCAATGAATGTTTTCCTTTGCGACCTTTAAAGCGCGACGCATAAGTCCAGGGTGTTTGTCACTTTGGCCTACATACACAATGTTTGTTTCCACATCTGTTCCGATCACGAACAATGGCTCGGCTTTGCCACCCACGTGAAGTCCTTTTCTTTGACCTACAGTAAAAAAGTGTGCGCCTTGATGCGACCCCACCTTTTCACCCATTTCAGGACTTAGAATAAACGCTTTTGCCCTTTCTGATAATCCGTCATTCTCACGCATCTGAAAAGTCAAATGATTGCCTGGTATTTCAATGATATCTCCCGTCTTGACACTTAATTTCTGTTGAAGAAAATCTGGCAATCTAACCTTTCCTATAAAGCACAACCCCTGACTGTCTTTCTTGTCTGCATTTGGAAGGCCAGCCTTTCTCGCGGTTTCTCTTAAATCAGGCTTCAGCATCTCACCGATAGGGAACATGGCATATTTCAGTTGCTCCTGTGTGAGCTGACAAAGAAAATAGCTTTGGTCTTTATTTGGATCAGCACCCGCGATTAAATGATACTCAAGCGTGCCGTCTGGCAGAATATGAGAACTTTTGCGGCAGTAGTGTCCAGTTGCGATCGCCTCAGCGCCTAATTTCTTTGCGGCATCGAGGAAAAGATCAAACTTAATTTCTCTGTTACATAGGACATCAGGGTTGGGTGTGCGCCCCTGTTCATATTCGCGAAACATATAATCAACGATTCTTTCGTGATATTCCTTACTGAAATCGATGACCTGAAAGGGGATCCCCAGATGCTCTGCAACCAGCATTGCATCGTTTGAATCATCGATCCATGGACACTCATCACTGATGGTGACGGACTCATCATGCCAGTTGCGCATAAAAAGACCTATCACATCATGACCCTGTTCTACCAAGGTCAATGCAGCGACACTTGAATCTACTCCACCAGATAATCCGACAACTATTCGCATTCGTCAAAGGTACGTTTGTGTTAATAGACAAAATCAACGAAATTGCGCAAGCGTCGAAAAATCATGAAGGCAACCCTTAATAAAAGGTTACGTCATTAAATCGGCGAACATAATGCAAAACAAAGAATTGCTTGTTCACATTGAAGGATGCCGACGTTCTCGCGAGAAATCGCGAAGTTGGATATTCAACCGGTATTACCGTTTGATGTTTGGTGTGTGCTTGCGATATGTTTCGGATAAGGACGCTGTTCAAGATGTGGTTCAGGAGGGGTTTCTTAAGATATTTTCGAATATTGATGGGTACACCTCCAAAGGTTCTTTCGAAGGCTGGATGCGTCGCATCATGGTAAATACCGCGATAGATGCTATTCGCAGTCGCAAAGCGACTGGGTTGGTTCTCGGACTTGAGGAATCTTTTGAGGAAATAGCAGATGAAGTGGTGTTTCCAATTGAGGAGGATGATGACGTAGAGACTTTTACTGTACATGATGTTATGGATGCGATGGCAGACTTATCACCCATGTATAGAACGGTTTTTAACCTGTACGTTTTTGACAACATGGGGCATAAGGAGATCTCGGATCACCTAGGCATCAGTGTTGGGACCTCGAAGTCAAACCTCGCAAAAGCGAGAAAGAATCTTCGAAAGATTTTGTTAAATATGAAGAATAAAACAGACCATGTCTGATAAGAAATTTGATAATAAAATACGAGAGCTACTCGACAATCACGAGCCTGACGTTCGTCCTGATTGGGGGCGTATGAAGGAGCGTATTGC
>JAPKBK010000261.1 GCA_028823435.1 Flavobacteriales bacterium | reverse complement strand
TCATAATACTGCTCCTTGTACTTTCTACCCAGAGCGTTTTCAGTATAGGTGAGGAAAACGCAAATGGATAATAAAATTACCTTTAGATAGGTATTAACGAATTTCCTGACGGCACTCCTTTGGTGTATTCTCCCTCTGGTGTATACCAGTCTGAACCAACTTCATTACCGTAATCGACGAGGCAGAGCACGGTATAAACATCATCAACCCCAGCCTCTACGTCAAGCACACACACTCGCTCACCATCAATTGTTTTAAGGGTTGTAGACCACGGTATTGAGTGTCTAGGATTAGAGGAAAGCATCTCTGATACTGTCCCGCGATGAGCGTTATAGGTAGTCATTTAAAAAACCAGACGCGATGCTCAACCGTCGATAGTGTGCGTCTCGCGCATCTAATGTTCGGAAGGTGTCTTCGAGAGTTGGATTTGTTGCGGGCAAGGATTGCGCTAACAGCGGCAACGGCCTCAGTTTGATTTGTAAATAGAACAGAGTCCCCGTTTTCTACACCATCGACCCACGCATATTTATCCTTTTTTTTGTTTAGGGGAGTTGGCATAGGTATATTTTTTTCAATTTTCATCATCTTCTCCGTGTGTGATTAGGGGTTCGTCGTGACCACAAGTGAACCAAGCTTGCAATAAAGGCACTGAGGAGTTTGCCTTGGTCGAGGGGATCTTAGTGAGCTAACTCACCTTCAACTTCTTCTTGGGAAATTGGCTCAGGCAAAAGCTTTACGGCTTCTTTAAAGTCAGCATCATTGCCAGCTTTAGCCGCGTTGATGAGTGCCACCAGCAACCCAATAGCTTGGTTGGTTTGCTGGGTTGCGCCAAGCTTCTCCCTACAAGTGTCAGACAGATCTGAAATGTTGTAAGAAAGGTTGTCGATAGTTATCACTTGATTCTCTTCATTGCTCATGATTTCTTCCTCGCGTCGTGGCGAATAATTTCGTATTTACGCGGTGCAGAGACCGCCAGTTGTGCTTGGGGAACCATCTTTTCGTTTACAACATCACCACGCCCACAAGCCTCGCAGTATTGTTTTGCCTTCATGAAGAAGTTCTGGACACCGACCATCGAGATATTGATGTCATTTGCAAGCCAGATCCCTTCGTCACCAGACTTCATCAAATGCTCGCTAACACCTTCTTTCGATGTGATATTAACGAGAGCGTCCTGATTTCCACGGTGGTCTCTGACCCTTCGCACCCAAAGCCGGTGATCGAAGGAGCCCTCCAAATTGACGGGGTTAAGGTTTTCACCGCCGTATAAAATCGAGTCAACACTTCGGGTAAGTCGTAAAGCCATTGTTTATTTCCCATATTGTCTCCTCAGACTAATGTTGGTGATGGCTTCGATCTAAAATGGCAGATCATCGTCAAGAAAGTCTTCCACTACAGCCGCTGTCTTTTGCGGTGCAGAGTTAGATACGGGGGTAGAGGCAGGAGTATTTACATTGCCACCGGATTCAGTGAACTGCTTGAGATCCATCATGCCGTTACCAATCCAACTGTCTTTAATTTGGAGGACATAACCATTGTCAGTTTTGACCGCCTTACCTTTCCAGTTCATCCGCATAGTTTCATTTCCAGCTTGGTTCAAGCCTTCCTGCAACCAGTTGATATAAGATTGTCCGATCTGCATAAAGCCGTCGTAGTCATGACATTTGTCATCAGTCGCCCATGCTTGACCCTTTTCTTCGCGAAGCACTCTTAAACGCTCCTTCTCTTTCTGAATCTTTTCTGGTGTCAGCTTGTACAGCCGGCCATTTCCTGCGTGAACTTCAAACGTATTTGTATTACTCATACAACTTCTCCATGCCTAATTGAAATTTGTTTAGCGCCTGTGGTTCTCCTAAAGGATTCCATCTGAGCGTCTTTTTCTAACACAGCCTCTTCACCACCGAGGAACTCAAAGGCTCCCTTGTAGTCAATTGGCGGATTCTTTGTAATGATTTTTATGAGCGTCTGACCATTGCTCACAGAGGATTCGTATTTTTCCCCGATTATTTTTTTAAGGTCATCCGATGACTTACCAAGCACATCGAGAGCTTTAAGCTCCTCCGATATGCGGCCTTTAATCATTAGGATTCTGCCTTGAACTTTTGATAAGTTGTTAAGGTCTTCATCGTTAGTCACGGTATCGAAGTCATCTTTCTTTAGTGAAGCGCAATGCTCTAACCGAGACTCTTCATGCTCAAACTGAGACTGGATATGCCTATACCACGCGTGATAAAGATCGAGTCGAGAGATCGTTCCCTTATCCGCCTGAGGTAAGTACTTGCGCGATAACAGCTCAGTTAGGAAGTCTTCTTTGCGCTCTACCCTCTCAAGAATGTACCGAGGCTCAGACGTAGGAGAGGTTGCTAGATAGCACAAAAAGTCACACCAATCGACATCTAGAACTTCCATCTGCATATAGACTTGCATCAAATACATTGGCTTGTCGTAAAC
>JAPKBK010000050.1 GCA_028823435.1 Flavobacteriales bacterium | reverse complement strand
CCTATGGTACGTTTAAACTTAAACCCCAACGCTGTTAATACGATTTCAGAAGAGACAGTTAGCACGACTGGGTTTGAGATGTTCCCTAGCTTCCCTAATCCGACAAATGGAGTCACACGTGTGCAGTTCCGCTTAGATCGCGCAGCAGATGTAAACTTCGAAGTCGTCGATATCACTGGAAAGGTTGTTTATACTTTAGATATGGGCACGCAAGCTCCAGGTTACAACAGTATCTCTGTTGATGCTTCTGAATTTGCTGCAGGTGTTTACACATACACACTATCTGTCGATGGTGAACGCTCTACGGATCGTCTCATGGTCAAGTAAGATTACCACAAACTATTTTATAAAAAGGGAAGGCCGTTCGGTCTTCCCTTTTTTTTTACGTAATTTGCCACTCAGACATTTTTTTACCAATCTCCATACCTAAGAATATGAAACATTTGACTTTAACTCTTGTAGCTATTTGCACTTTTGCGATCGCTTCTGGCCAGCGCTTGGAATCACTCCACAGCTTTGAGCACTCTGTAACTGCTGCGACTCAATTAGAGGCTCATAACGCTCTTACAGCAGGCATTGAAGCCCGTGCCACACAACGTGGAGGCGGCAACATCCTATTTTCGGAGGATTTCTCTAACGGATTTGATGGGATTAACGGCAACGGCGCATGGACAACTTCAGATAACGCGAATGACTCTCTGTGGGTTTATGTCGCACCAGGTAATACTGGGTACTATTCAAATGGTGATGCAACAGGCGTTTCTCACCCAGGCGGAGAATTTTCCACAAACATTGGACCGCTCGAATCAGGGACTCCTGAAAACGGTTGGATGATTTTTGACTGTGACTATTTTAACACACCAATAGCGACAGGTGTTCAAGACACTGATGGGTCTTTAACGAGCCCTCTGATCGACTTTTCAAATGACGGATCAGTCATCTTAAATTGGGACCAGTACTTCCGTTACTGCTGCTACCCTTATGCACCTATCTATGTCGATGTCACAAATGATGCTGGCGTGACTTGGACAACATTTGATGGACACGGATCATTTATTGAAGCGGCAAATACAGCTTCTGCAAATCCACTTCCCTCTACACTAGACATTAGCTGTGTTGCAGCTTACAGTGACTCTGTTCAAATTCGATTCACATACACACAAGCGCCTGAAACAGGCGCAGCTTATAGCCACTACTATTGGGGCATTGATGATGTCGTTGTAAGTTCAAACGACAATGCTGATGACCTTGCGATGGTTCAGCTTACAAATGGAGATGTTTTCAATGTTTGGGAATACAGAGTAACGCCGATGGAGCAAGCCATTCCAGCTGCTGACGGTGGCGTTCTTGCAGGTGTTTTATACCGCAACAATGGTACAGATAACCAGGAAGACGTAGCCGTTCTTGTTGAAGTTTTAAATGAATCTGGCGATGAAGTTCTGGCTTCTGTCACAGAAACACTTGCGACAGTATACTCATTTGCAAACGGTCTTAACTGCCCAGCAAACTCACAAGACACACTCTACATTCCAACGGGATGGGAGCCTTCTACAACAGGAAACTACATCCTGCGTTCTACGATTACTTCTGGCAGCAGTACAGATGCTTCTCCAGAGGACAACACCATGTCTAAGGTGATTGTTTACACCGATGATGAATATGGCCATGACGATGAGGCTGCACTCGATGGAGAGATGTTCCCACGCGAGTCTGATTTGCCTGGTCTATACGACCCAACGGGTCAAGGTAATTTCTATCACATGGTCAATTCTGGATCTACAGCTTACGGAATTACTGTTGAGTTTGGTCCAAATTGTGGGCTGAGCATAGGCGGGGATGTTGCGGAGTTAGAATTCGAATCTCGTCTATATTTCTACGACGGTGCAGTAGGTATTACTGACAGTCCTTTCGAGAGCACATTCTGGACATACGATACAGACTGGAGCAATGCAGGACCGATATACTTGGCGTTTGAGGATCCTATCGAGCTAGATGCTGATGCCGTTTACTTCGCAGGCGTGATCGCTGAGTATGAAAGCGAGGGTGGTCTAACAGTGAACGCACAGCTAAATAGCGATACGGACAACAGTACTGGAGAGTACAATGTGACTGGTGCAGGAGATTATGTTTGGTTTACATCTCAAACATACACTCCATCAGTACGTCTTATTCTTGGAGAGAGAGTTGCTGTTGATGAATTGGCTTCTCTAAACGGAATCAACCTCGGTCAGAACATGCCAAATCCGGCGACAAATTCAACGGTATTTAACTTTGAGATTTCTCAAAGTCGTTCAATTGCATTTGAGGTACGTGATCTAAGCGGAAGAGTTGTTACGCGTATTAATGAGGGAACACTTGGCGCAGGTAATCACACGATTACTTATGACGTAAGTGCACTTTCTAGCGGATTATACACTTATACGTTGATTGCAGATGACATTTCAGTCACGAAAAAGATGGTTGTTCGCTAGTCGAAACACCCAGTATTTACTACTAACTGAAGAGGTATTCTTAATTGAATGCCTCTTCTTTTTTTTGTTATTTTTATTCTGAGTACTTTCGCACTATGGGATTGAAAGCATCTTTAAGTAAACAATTTGCCAGGGCGGCCATGGTAGAATTGACAATCAGGTCGTCTCAACCGGTATCTGTCCAGTTGAAACAGCTGAACGATATTGTTAAAACGGCAGCCAAAACTGCATTTGGAAAAGATCACGGATTACGTGATGGGATGTCATTGGAGTCATTCCAAAGAGCTGTTCCCGTCAACGACTACGAGGGGATCAAAAGTTATTTGGATAGAGCTGTTGCTGGAGAAAGCAATGTGGTGTGGCCAGGGAAACCGCTCTACTTCACAAAAACGAGCGGGACCACCTCGGGCACCAAATACATTCCGATCACAGAAGAGAGTCTGTCAAACCAAATTTCTGGTGCTAGAAACGCATTGCTTGCGCAAATAGTAGGTTCAGGAAACGCGGATTTTGTGAGCGGAAAAATGATCTTCTTGCAGGGGAATCCAGAATTAGACAAGACAGAAGGGGGTATACCGCTTGGAAGGTTGTCGGGAATCGTTGCGCACCATGTGCCCAAATATCTTCAACGGAGTAGTTTGCCTTCTATGGAGACAAACTGCATTGATGATTGGGAGGATAAACTTGATGCGATCGTCAAGGAAACTGCCGATCAGGATTTACGTCTTGTGAGTGGTATTCCGACTTGGGTTCAAATGTATTTTGAGAAACTTCTTAAATATACCGGGAAGGAGACAGTTCAAGAGGTGTTTCCAAATTTGAGTCTATTTGTACACGGAGGATGCGCTTTTGGGCCCTATTCCGAGAAGTTTAAACAATTGATAGGCTTTGACATTGACCGGGTCGAGTTATACCCAGCATCGGAAGGATTTCTTGCTTTTCAAGACAAACCAGATGTTGAGGGTATGCTGCTGAATGTAGGAGATGGAATATTCTTCGAGTTTATCCCTATGGTGAAGTATTTGGCAGGAGACAGGACAAGAATTATGGTAGACAAAGTGGAGCTGGGCGTTCACTATGCTGTAATTCTTACGACCAACGCAGGCCTGTTTGCGTATGATATAGGTGATACTGTAAAGTTCGTTTCTCTTGATCCGCTTCGGGTTGTCGTCACTGGCAGGACGAAGCATTTCACTTCTGCGTTCGGGGAACATGTTATCGCTGAGGAAGTAGAAAGTGCGGTCAAAGAAGCAATCACGAAGAATGGAGGTGTCATTTCCGACTTGCATCTTGCGCCTCAGGTAAAACCTAAAAAAGGCAAGCCATACCATGAATGGCTTATTGAATTCGCGAAGAAACCGAAGGATTTAAAAGCGTTTTCTGCAGATCTGAATCAGGCACTTCGAGATCAAAACACATATTATAATGATCTTCAAAAGGATGGTGCCCTAGCACCAGCAGTTGTTACCCCTCTTGCTTCAGGCAGTTTTGTGAATGCCATGAAATCAAAAGGCATGCTGGGAGGCCAAAACAAAATACCTCGTCTCGCAAACGATAGAACACTGGCGGACTTGCTTCTCAAGTCACAAAAGTGATGAAAATAGTTGCCTTAACTGGGGGGAGTGGGTCAGGTAAATCCACCGTCCTTAATGGATTAAGGGAACACTTCAGTGGAGAAGTAACTATTCTCTCTCTTGACGATTACTACAGGCCTAAACACGAACTCCCAAAAGATGACCAGGGGGAGACAAATTTTGATGTTCCGGAAGTCATCAATTACGAAGACCTGGTGAGAGACATGAGATCATTGATTGCGGGAAACGTTGTGGAGCTAGACACCTATACCTATAATAAATCTGCAATGGTTTCCGAGCGGATTCAAATTAAACCTGCGCCTTGGTTGATTGTAGAAGGAATATTCACCTTATATCACAAGGATGTACGTGAGATGATTGACATTAAGGCTTTCATTGATGCTTCAGTGTCCACCCGACTTGAAAGACGCAAACATCGAGACCTTACAGTAAGGGGGTATGCGCCAGATGAGATTCAGTATCAGTGGGACAATCACGTCAGGCCTTCAGAATTAAAATTTATTGAACCTTGGAAATCCAAATGTGACATTGTCATTGACAATGAGAACAACTGGAAAATAGGATTAACTCAACTTGTTGAAATGATGGCCCTGGTTCACTAAAAACGATTCTATGAGAAAGGCATTTACACTTCCAACCTGCAAAACATGTCAACGCATATTTGACGACTTAAATCCCTCAGAAAATGGATTTGAGATCATAGACATTAAGGCGATGGGTATTTCAAGTGAAGACCTAGATGCCATGAAAGAACTTAAAGGTTCTTATGAAGCTCTTTTTTCTCGCAGAGCGATGAAGTTTAGAAGTTTGAATTTGCAGGAAAAAACACTTTCAGAGGATGATTATAGAACGCTTATTTTAGGCGAGTACACCTTTCTTAAGCGCCCGGTGTTTTTATTTGACGATGCAGTGACAGTGGGGTCAAGAAAGTCTGAAATTAATAAAGCAAGGGATTTTTTAAGTTAAGAAATTGACGAACAGTGGTGGAAATAGCGGTGCAATTTGGGCTCACTTCGCACTCTTTACAGTAGGTGCTATTTATGCTGGAAATTATATTGTTGCCAAGGGGCTGATGCCCGAAGTCGTAGGCCCCTCCGGATTTATTGTCCTTCGAGTGGTGGGTGGTACGGTCATGTTTTTTACAGTGATGTTGATCTTGAGGCTTTTAGGGATCGGAAAGATTGAGCGCATCGCAAGAACCGATTTTCCCCGATTAATCCTCTGTGGATTATGCGGGGTAGCCATCAATCAACTCTGCTTTTTCAATGGTTTGGCATTGACGAGTCCCATCCACGCTTCTTTAATCATGACAGTGAATCCCATTTTCGTGTTGCTGATAAGCGCAATCTTTCTAAGCAATAAGATTACGGCAAGGAAAATAGCGGGGATATGCATAGGCGGAACTGGCGCGGGATTGCTTCTCCTATTTGGCGGTCAAACTTCGGCTGTAGAATCTGGAGCGAGCTGGCAAGGTGATTTGCTCGTATTAATCAATGCTTTTGCGTATGGTGTTTATTTGGTTGCGGTGAAGCCACTGATGTCCAAATATCATCCCTTGACAATTGTTTCATGGGTGTTCCTCTTTGGGATGGTGTTTGTCTTGCCGATAGGCATGGACCAGGTATTGGATATTCATTGGGGGCTTCTTGAGAGACATCACTTTCAAGGCATTATGTATGTCATTTTGGGGACGACGTTTTTGGCCTATTTACTGAACATCTTCGCACTCAATAAAGTGTCGCCTGTCGTCGTGAGTATCTATATTTATTTGCAGCCTCTCATTGTCGTTTTGCTAGTAGGCATCCTTGCTTTTGTAGGTTGGGGGAATTATCACAACGACATCAATTCATTCACGGGCCTATTCGCATGCGCGATATTCACAGGTGTATGGTTAGTGAGTGTTCCTAAGGGTTGGATAATTGAACGTATTAAGGGTTAATTTGGTCTCATAATTTGAGAAAGTAAAAACCATGGCTATTCAAAAACCTTTTAACCTCACAAAATGGATTGAGGAAAACAGAGATTTACTCAAACCACCTGTGGCAAATAAGAATTTGTACATTGAAAGTGGAGATTATATTGTGATGATTGTTGCGGGTCCTAACGCGCGAAAAGATTTTCATTACAACGAGACAGAAGAGTTGTTTTATCAGTTAGAAGGTGAGATTTGTGTTCGGATTCAAGAGGATGGCAAGGTGGTGGAAATGAATCTCGGAGCGGGAGACATGTTTCTTCTTCCGAGCAAGGTGCCTCACAGCCCTGTCAGATCAGAAAACTCGATCGGGCTCGTGATTGAGAAGAAGAGAGGGCCCAACATGAAGGATGGCTTGATGTGGTTTTGCGACAGCTGCAATGAGAAATTACATGAAACTTTTTTCGAGTTAAAAAACATTGAGACAGATTTCCAAAAAAGGTTCACCGCGTTTTACAAATCAGAGTCTCACAGAACGTGTAAAAAATGTGGGGAAGTGATGGCCACAGACCCCCGTTTTATTTCTTAAGAAAACCAAATTACATTAACTGACTTATATGAAAAATTTATCTTTTGCCCTACTTATTTTACTCATTACGCCATTTGCGTCTAAAGCTCAAATCGAGTGTACGCTCGATTTTGTGGTCGAAATGTTTCAAGGTTATATTACCGTTGAGGCAATCGAGTACCCAGCGGGAGCTGAACTTACATGGATTGTAAATGGCGAACTGTATTCAGTGGGGGAAGGCTTTATTGAGATTGAACAAGGAACGGTCAATCAGATGCCTTTGGTCATTTGTGTATGGTATGCCAGTGATGCTTGTCCCGAAGTCGTAGAGGTCTGTCAAACTTTAAACCCTGGCGATGGTGGGGGAGGTGGTTGTGTAGACCCGTCTTTGATCGATCTTACTGCGATGTGCATTGATCTCTGGGCACCAGTATGCGGGTGTAATGGGGTCACTTACTCAAATCAATGTGAAGCGATTAATTACGGTGGAGTAACTTCTTGGGTGGATGGCGGCTGTGAGACACAAGGAGAATGTACGATTGAACTTGACTATGATTTTTTTGATGGCTACGCGATTTTCGACGCCTCCAATTACCCGGACAGTCTTTTGGAACAACTGGTTTGGACTTTTAACGATGAAGTTTATGCAACAGGAACGAATACGATTGAAGTCTTGGAGCCAAATCCATTTCCTGAAGATGGTGTCTCGATTTGTGTCGGATATGAAAGCCCAACCTGCCCTGAAGGTGTTTTTGCATGTGTGTTCTTTGCTGCAGAAGATGACTGTGAACTGGAAATAGAGGGAGAATTTCAGAATAACATGGGCTATTTTGAAGCCTACGGGAATCTTGAAAATGCGTATTTGACTTGGACCATTAACGGAGCCGTTGTTGCCGAGGGAGTCACGTTTTATAATGTGATCGACTCCGACTATCCCGAGGGTTTTCTTCTGTGCGTGGAATATTTTTCAGATGAATGTGACGTGGTTGAAGCATGTGAATTTTTCAACCCTGCGGAAGGTGGTGGTTGCCCGGAGGGAATTGAGATCATATTCCCGAAGTGGGACATGTGTTCTTGGGCGTTTTCGCTTGTAAATGCTGAAGAAAACAGTGATGTTTCATGGGATTTCGGGGATGGATCTGAAGTTGAAGGAGGCATGTTTTGGGCATCACATGTGTATGAGTCAGACGGAGATTTTATCGTATCTGTATCGTATTACAGTGAATCCTGTCCAGATGGCGTGTCGCTAGAGGTGGCTATCACCGTTGAAGGGTGTGATGGTGAGGTGGCGTGCATCAATCAAGATCAAATACAGAACGACTTCATTTGTACAGAAGAATATGCGCCTGTTTGTGGTTGTGATGATGTCACATACTCAAATATCTGCTACGCATATTACTACGGAGGAGTTACTTCTTGGGTAGATGGTGAATGTGCAACAGCTGTAAATGATTTTGAGGATACTCCAGACTGGAACGTGTTCCCTGTCCCTACATCTGATGGTCTTACCGTTGATGGATTGCCACTCGGAGTGTGGTCTGTGAAACTTTACGATTCACAAGGGAGAGAAGTTCTAAAGAAGGATATTACAAACGGAGACTTTATTTCTATGGACGGACTCAATGCGGGGTATTATACCATCCAAATTGTGGGTGTTGAAGACTCTGTGAAAAGAGTAATTATACAGAGATAGGGCGGGCCGTTAGTGTATATCTTCGCCTTGCAATATTTTACAAAACACAAATTGTCTGATTGAATGCGCTACGATCGTTTAAATATTATTACGGGATGGACTGTTTGGGCTGTCGCGACTGTCGTCTTTATGTTGACGGTAGAACCCACTGCGAGTTTCTGGGATTGTGGAGAGTTTATCGCTTCAGCGTATAAACTTGAAGTTGGTCACCCACCTGGGGCGCCTTTATTTATGCTTTTGGCACGAGGGCTTATGGTTTTTGCCACGCCAGAATGGGCGGCATTTGCGGCCAATTCGTTGTCTGCTTTAAGCAGTTCGTTTACAATTCTTTTCTTGTTTTGGAGTATCACACATCTGGCCCGACGTTTTTCAGGTGGGTTTACAAAAGAGCCGACTTCAGCTGAGAGATGGGCTATTTTAGGATCAGGAGTTGTAGGTGCCCTCGCGTATACATTTTCTGATTCATTTTGGTTTAGTGCCACAGAAGGAGAAGTGTATGCTTTGTCATCCCTTTTTACTGCCGCGGTATTTTGGGCAATTTTAAAATGGGAGAATGAGGCAGATGAACCAGGAGCCACGCGTTGGATCATCTTAATCGCATACTTAATGGGTCTCTCAATTGGCGTTCACCTCTTGAATCTTCTTGCGATTCCTGCGATGGCACTTGTGTATTATTTCCGTAAATATGAATTCAGTTGGAAGGGGCTTGTCATTACTGGGGTAGCCTCCATTGCTTTGCTTGGGTTTATTCAAATAGGCCTTATTCAGGGTGTCATTAAGCTCGCAGGGGATTTTGAGAGGTTCTTTGTGAATTCAATGGGCCTTCCTTTTAATTCAGGAATTTTTGCTTATCTGCTTTTGTTAATTGCGCTCTTAACGGGGCTCGTTATGTACTCTAGGAAACGTGGTTGGTGGGCGCTCAACACCTTCGTTCTCAGTATTGCGATGGTGTTAATTGGGTACAGCTCTTTTACCACAATCGTCGTGAGATCAAGCGCAAATCCTCCCATGGATGAAAATGACCCAGAGAATTTTTTCCAACTTCTCAAGTACCTCAACAGAGAGCAATATGGTGACAGACCACTTGTGACGGGTCCATACTGGGATTCTCCAATGGACATTGAAAAACAATATTCAGATGGTGGCGCTACTTGGGTCAAGAGTTTCAGTGTGAAGGAACAAAAAGGGACACGTGATGTGCGTGTAAAATCTTTTAAAGGTGAGGCGACAGCTTTAAATTTCTTGTCGGCATCAAAAAACGACAAGTACCGCATCGTCGAAGAATACATTAATACAGGAGAGAAAAAGGGCACTGTTTCTAATTATGACGCCGATTACACCATGTTATTCCCACGCATGTACTCTTCTGAAAGCAGACATGTTAAGGAGTACCGCATTTGGAGTAATTATAAAGGATATAATGAAGCGAGCAGATATACGAGCCCATTGGTTGACGGACAAATGTCTCAGAGTGGTTTTATGTTCCACCTTCAGGAAGATATCTTAAGCGGGACGCTTTCTGAGGCCGTTCTAGGAAGAACGCTCAAGCGACTTTTTGCGGATTATGGACAGAGGTGGGACGGTGAGTTTGAAATACGTTCAAAAAACGAAATCCTTGTCCGTGACCCACAAACGGGTGGAATGAGACTCGCTCCTTTAGACGATCCAAGAGCTGTAGATGCGTTAACCCAAATGATCACTGATCGTCTTGCACAGGGTTTGGACAGAGGGAAAGGATTTGTAAAACGCCTCAATCAAGAAAAACGGTATTATGAATCCACAGCCGCACGTGCAAAGGATTATACAGAGCAACAACAAGCACTGGCATCCTTAGATAAAGTCTATGACCAGTTGCAGCCCACCTTGGGGGAAAACCTCAGATATTTTATTGACTATCAGGTGGGGTGGATGTACTTCCGCTATTTTATGTGGAATTTTGCGGGTAAGCAGAACGACACACAAGGGCATGGCGATTTTCAAAGCGGAAACTGGCTTTCTGGGGTCGATGCCATTGATGCATTAAGGATT
>JAPKBK010000260.1 GCA_028823435.1 Flavobacteriales bacterium | reverse complement strand
CCGATCAGCTGTTTTTTTGCATCGTGAAGCTGCATCACACCTAAACGATTGTCACATAAGAGCTGGAGTTCTTTGTTAACTAACGACTCCACCTTCTTATGGTGTCTTCTGTCAGTCCCGAAGTACACAGAAAACACGCCACTGTCCTGATAAGGAGAATAGCCAGCTTCAATGTGATATGCCATCCCATATTTCTCGCGAATGTTGAGGCTTAAACGACAATTCATCGCCGGACCACCCAAATAATTGGCAATCAAGGTGAGGGGAAGTTTGTCTGGATGATCTGCTCCGACAGTCATACCTCCGAGAAGGTGATGAACTTGATGCGTGTCTTGCTCAGTACGTTCATCAAAGACTGCTTGAGGACTTGGCGCGACCCTTTGAATGGCATTCACTTTGCCTGTTTCATGGTTCAAGTATTTCTCGCACAGTTTCTTAAACTTCTTAATTGGGGTAGAACCCACGGATGCAAATACCATTGATTCAGTGCAATAATTGCGATTGACAAAGTTCTTGATTTCGTCTACCCCAAGACTTCGGACTGAATCAGTGGTGCCGAGAATGGTTCTTCCTAGCGAATGTGTTCCAAACAACCGTTCCTCAAACTCATCGAAAATCACATCGCTGGGATTGTCTAATACAGATGCGATTTCATCTAAAATGACATCCCGTTCCTTGATTATTTCCTTTTCTGGAAACGTTGAGTTAAAAACGATGTCAGACACCAATTCTATCGCCCTCCCTAAGTCTCGTTCTAAAAATGAAGCACTTATCCAAGTTTCCTCTTTCGTCGTATATGCATTCAAATCTCCACCTACCCTCTCTAATCTATTGAGAATATGAAACGTCTTCCGTTTTTTTGTCCCCTTAAAAAGGCAATGTTCAATAAAATGTGCCACACCAGCTTCGCCTTTCACTTCGTCACGCGTTCCCGCATTCACAACAAGGGCAAGATGACTTGCCGCCCTTGGAACTTCCTTATGAATGACACGGATGCCATTAGGGAGCGTAAATGTGTGGAATTCTTGAGCCATTTCGGGTGCAAAGATATCTTGTAATTGAGTAGAATTTATTCTCACACCTTTTTTAAGCAAAAAGAAGCAGAGAAACAACAAACACCAAACCTGACACGAGCAGAGCAGCAAGTGTATATGGCAAGATATCCCTTGCTTTGAGTCCCGTTATCCCCAACAAAGGCAGCGCCCAAAAAGGCTGCAGCATATTCGTCCACTGATCACCATAAGCCATGGCCATAATCCCCTTTTCCAAACTAATTCCCATTGCGTGACATGATTCTATCACCAGGGGACCTTGAACTGCCCACTGCCCTCCCCCACTGGGAACGAAGATATTTAGAAGACCAGAAGATCCAAAAATCGCCAGCGGCAATGTACCAGATGTCGTCGCTGAGACCAAAGCTCCCGACAAAACATCCGCCAATCCAGTTCCCGTGACGATACCCATAATACCGAAATAAATAGGGAATTGAAGAAGAATTCCAGATGCGCCTCCGATCGCTTTCTCTAAGGCGTTCAACATATTGGAGACAGATCCATGAGCGAGCATGGCCAAACCCAATAAGATTAAATTAATCCAATCTGGTGTCACAAACCCAAGACTTGTCGTATGCGAACCGAAACTACCTACGGCAAGCCAAATTGCAGTACCTGTACAAACGATTCCAAAGGACCACGCCAGAAATCTCCCCTTATCTAAGGCATCTGCCACAGATCTAGTTCCGCGTTTTTCAGTCATGGGGTTTGTTTCCTGGGCATTGAAAACAACATCATTTGAACTGATTTTCACTTTCTTACTCCCCACAGTTGACCCTAAGAAAATGAAAAGCAAAACGATAGCTATGATTACCGCAAGCGTGATCGCAAAATTCCAAGTTGTAAAAACAGTTCTAGAAATAGAAATGGCTTCTTCTATGGGCGTCGTCCAATTCGCGCCATTCGGATAAAGAGACATTAAGTGGCCAGGTTCTGCAACTTTTAATGGTGCACTGCCACTTAGACCACTGTGCCAAACCAGCAATCCCATGTAACCAGCGGCGCCAATTAAACCAGGGTTGACCTCTGCATTTTCAGTGTGGGACCTGTCGATGACCGATTTGGCCAATAACGCACCCGCTACAAGTCCCAGCCCCCAATTAATCCAACCCAGCAACAAGGCAAATAGAGCGACCCAAGCAGCTGCATATCTTGTGTTACGCATTGCCAAATCCACAACGACACTTAAGAATTTGGATACAGGTTTAGAAAGGGCAAGAACGTGACCCAGCACAAGCATAAACATGGCTTGAAAACCAAATCTCATTAAATCGGGGTTCCACAAACCCGTTGACCACGCTTTTAAAACAGGCTTAAACCCATCGCTACCGATAGCGTACGCACTCACAAATGCGACTGCTGTTAGAATAAGAGCTATCGCAAATGGTGAAGGAAGGAAACGTTGAAATCCAC
>JAPKBK010000049.1 GCA_028823435.1 Flavobacteriales bacterium | reverse complement strand
GTCGTCACAACTGTCAGGGAGTATTGCGAATGCATGCTCATGCATCTTACGTATATCTGGCGTTTTAACCATTGTCGATCCGATGCCCAAATCTCCTTGACGAATTTTAAATACAGGACCTGCTGGTGTAAACGACGTAGGTGATACGACTTCAACAGCACATCCGCCCTGATGATTTAAAACCATGCTTGCCCGCTTCACAATCGTCTCTCCATTGCAATGTGAATCCATAAGCGGAGCAGCAGCTATTGCATCAAAAAAAGGAATATCTAAACCGAAGAGTTTTCTGTAAAGTTTCAGACTGGCATCCATGTCAGAAACGGCAATTCCCATATGCTGAATACCTTGGATAACGTAACTCATACGGCAATATCTTTTTGTATCATCTTAATGTAGTGTATCCAAGCTGTTCTCAAGTCATGGTTCCCTTCAGTCTCCCAGAATCTCCTCCCTTCGATTGCATCACGGTGGTCGTGAAGATGTCCTTGTAACCATCCGTAAAATTTGTTACCAAAAGTTGCCCAAGTCCAAACCCCAAGAAACCCCATCCAGAACTGTGGACTGTACATGCCCGCCAATATGGCAATCAGCGTCCAGGATATCGGGTAGATAAACATCGCGGAGACGACCTTCATTGTGCTTCTAAATTCCAAAGCCTGAATTTGATTTCCACGACGGTTAATCAGATATTGCTGAATCACGGTGGGTGCATTTGCAATCCATGAAATTGGGATCAGCGCCACAGCCCAGACTTTCTTTTTCGACATATTTATAGAGCCTCTTCCCCAAGGTTCAGATCTCATCGAATTGTCAAACCCATGTTCACGCAGCTTTTTTGCCGCATCGATGACTGCTTTCCGCCACTTTTCATTTTCTCCTGACTTGGCAATGCGATCTAGCTCTGTGAGAATAATGCCCCACGCTTCGTTTTTCGCTTTCGACGTGTTCATCGCACGAACGTATGGGTATAAATCATCGTACATCTCAGCGGGTCTTATGTCAATGGCGAGCTTGCTCATCGCTCCTTGAACACGCGCCGTTAACTTCAGGGAATCGATGCATTCGGTTTTAACATCATATAAATCTCTCCACTCGATTTCTTTTCCTATTCTGAAGCTCAGCCGTCTTTTATATCCCGGATAATCTTCGTAGTCAATCCCGACAGGTATCACTTTAAGTCGCATCAGTTTTTCCGATCTGCTGACTGACAATCTGATTAAATCACTTAACCCTCTTTTTAAGTTTCTAATTGTTTTTTTTGAAAGGTGATTGCCTTCAGGAAAAAGCGACAATACAGCACCTTTCTCCAATCTTTTTGTACAACAATCCCAAATGATTTCATTTCTCTTTTTTAAATCCGGAAGCCTGTCCCTCTGTCTGTAAATTGGAATTCCATTCATATTTATTAGGAACTTTCGTGCAATGGGGTTCCAAAAAACATCTGCGCGTGAGAGCCAATGAAGCTGAGGCTTTAATAGCCCGGAAACCACCATAGGGTCCATCAGTCCATTCTGATGATTGGAAACGAAAATCATCGGACATTTATCATCAGGTAGATTCTCAGCACCTTCATGAGTCACCATTCTGTGAAACCTCTTAATGCCCTGCCTCACTAACGCTCTTGTCAGAAAATGTGTCAGCTTTACCCTATGAACAGGTGGTGTTATAATGGGCCTGGGATTCTTACTCATAATCTAACGGAGTGTGGCTCCAGTTGCCTTTGTGATTGCCTCTAAAACCCTCGCGACGCTCTTGTCGATTTGTTTGTCAGTAAGTGTTTTACCCACATCTTGTAGGGTGAGCCCGATGGCATAACTGACTTTGCCCTTCTCGAGTTTATCTCCTTCATAAACGTCAAATAAGGATACTGTTTTCAATATTTTATTTTCTGCTTTAAAAGCAACGTCTTTAATCATTTCAAAACTTACTCCTTTGTCAAGAATGAATGACAGATCTCTTTTTACAGAAGGAAATTTAGGGAGCTCTTCGGCCACAAGTTTTCTTTTCTTCCGAGCTTTTAAAAGCGGTTTCACACGTAAATCAGCCCAAAATACAGGTGCGTCAACTTTACACGTTTTTGTAACATCGGGATGTACTTGTCCAAATCTGCCGATCACGTTGTTTCCGATTTTAATCTGATTCCCCTCCAGCAGCAATCCACCTTCATCCGCTATTTCGCTCACTTTTGAGCGAATGCCTACTTGCTCAAGCAATGCGCCGACCGTGTCCTTCAATGTAAACATGTCGACATGTTCGTCCGGTGCGTTCCAGTTTACAGGCACTTTACGCCCCGTCACCCAGAGACTTAAATGTTCCGTTTCTTTATATCCTTGTGTCTGACCTTTTTCATTGACCTGGTAAGTCCTTCCTAACTCGAAAAATCTCAAATCTGTCGATTTGTAATTCCTATTTCTAGAAATCGCTTCAAGCCCCTGAAAAACCAACGATTGCCTCATTACTCCCAAATCTCCACTAAGCGGATTTAAGATTTCTACTGTTTTTGATGGATCCAAATCACCATCTTTCACACATTCAGCATAAGTTGATTTTGTCAGAGAATTTGACATGATCTCATTAAAGCCACGGGATACAAGTGTTGCGCTTAAGCCGAAAAGAATATCTTCTCTGTCTGGTCCACTAGGAATCTCCAGTGTACTTGATATGCGCGTAGGGATGTTGATTTGGTCAAAGCCATGTATCCTCAGGATCTCCTCAACAACGTCAGCAGGACGCGTAACATCGCTTCTGTATGCAGGAACCATCAAGTTTAATTTGACTTCACTTTCTTGAATCACCTCTATTTCTAAAGATTTCAAAATGGACTTCACATGCGTCCGATCAAGTTTTTGTCCGATCAACTTGTCCAACATTTCCCATTCAAGCTCAACGTGATAACCAGGTGCTACTCCAGTATTGCCCAATTTTATTGCCCCCACAACATTGCCTCCACTCCATTCACAAATCAGTTCTGCGGCTCTCTCTCCAGCGGCTTCAATTAAATTGGGATCTACTTCTCTTTCAAATCTGAATGATGCATCTGTAGATAAACCATGTCTTTTGGCTGATTTTCGAATTGAAACTGGATTGAAGAATGCTGATTCTAGAAGAATACGTTTCGTTCCATTGCTCACGCCATGTTTCTTACTTCCAAAGACGCCCGCGATACACATCGCCTCATTTGAATCCGCAATGACTAAGTCGCTTTCATTGAGTTCGCGTTTTTCTCCATCAAGCGTTGTAATCTTCTCGTCTTTTGAAG
Organism: Flavobacteriales bacterium; assembly: GCA_028823435.1. GTDB lineage: Bacteria > Bacteroidota > Bacteroidia > Flavobacteriales_D > Sanyastnellaceae > UBA974. Next base: position 7,028 of record JAPKBK010000049.1, on the reverse strand, counting down.
CAAGCCTTACGCTTAGTCCTCCCTTAATGGTGTCAGCATCAAATGCATGAAGCGGTTGGCCTAACTCATGCAGCACGTAATTTGTTGCATCTACAACATTGTTTATAGGCGCACACCCGATACTCCTTAGGAACCTTTGAGCGTGATCAGGTGAGGGCCCCATTGTAAGCCCTTCAATCTCAATTAATGTATACCTGGGTGCCAGTTCCGAAACACTTGCTTGTACTTCTGCTTTAAATCCATCACTTAACCCCTTTTCGAAGTCAATTTTCATGCTTTTCAGCAGATCTACTTCAGGAAGCGCTTTTTGAGAGAACTCCTGAACTGTTCCATGTAAAAGTCCGGCTCTAAGGTCTCTTGCGACACCCAAATGCCCCATGGCATCATTTCTGTTTGGTGTCAGACCGATTTCTAAAACGGAATCAGATCCCACGCCAAATACTTCACTTAAAGCAGTCCCGGGTTTCCATTTTTCTTCAAGTTCAATAATGCCCCCATTTGGTACGCCAATTCCGACTTCCTCTGCACCACATAACATTCCATTGCTTACCTCACCGCGTATTTTTCCTTTTTTGATTTTGAATGCGTCTCCACCTTCGGGAAAAAGTTCTGTTCCTATCGTCGCCACGACAACCTTTAATCCTGTTGCTGCATTTGGTGCGCCGCAAACGATGTCCAATGGCTCACCCTCTCCAACATCCACTTTGCAACAACGAAGTCTGTCAGCATTTGGATGTTGTTCACATTGAACAATAGCCCCCACAACGAGCCCTCGCAATCCACCTTGAATGTCATCCACCGTTTCTATGCCCTCGATTTCAAGTCCGGTTGCAGTTAATACAGTCGCCGCATCCATTGCGGACAATTGCAAATCTAAGAATTCATTTATCTTTCTATATGATACCTTCATAACTGCTTTTAATGTGAGGCTAAGTTACTAACTTTGCGTCTCTAAATCGGGATGTAGCTCAGTTGGTAGAGTACGCGTCTGGGGGACGTGAAGTCGCAGGTTCAAGTCCTGTCATCCCGACTGTTTAATGAGTGCTCTTGCGCTCATAATTTTGTATGGTATCTCCGTCAATTGATTAACGGGTAAAAGGCAGAGATTCGCAGTGTAGCTTTACCGCAACTAAGAAGTGAATATGGATTTTGAATTTGAACGGGAGTGGAATAAGCTTTTAAAATTGATGTTGGAAAGGTTTGGCGATCAGCCTGATGTCACCGCCATCGTTTTTGCAGTCGGGCTTCAGGAAGTCTCACTCGGCCCACGAGACTATAAAAAAGACGACAAAGTAAACCTGATGCATGTGGGGGTTTGCACCTTGCTTGAGCCACTTGGGTATTACAAAGCTTTGGGACTTGATGAGGATGGTTGGCCTCATTTTGAGAGGGTAGGGGAGTTGCCAGAATTAGATTCTGACGAACAGGAACTCATGATGAAGCGTCAACTTATCGAATACTTCGCGGCCTGGATCTCGGATTAATTCAGTTATTCTACGATAACTTCCTCCTCGTTGGTAATCATCTCTTCGATCTTTATGAGTCCTGACCCATAAAGAGAACCTTTTGTAGCCTCTATATCTAAGACTGCAAAACCTGCTTGTCCTCCGACATACATGTCAGAGAAGTTAAATGAGACAAACCCTTCTTCCGATGTTGTTTGAGTGGTGTCAAACCTCGGCTCACCCACGAAATCTTCATCTAAAGACCCCAAGGCATATAAGCGAACATCACATCCAGCTACTGGAATCTTTTCACCGACTTCGTCTACACGATAAACCTGAATATTTGCGATAGTAGGGTCAACTTCATAGCAACTAGAAATAGCAATTGCGATTGCTGCGAGAGTGAATATGGGAAATAGGCGGTTCATTGCAGGTAGGGTTATAACTTAGCGGATTGAATTCCAAGGAACACAAATATCATGAAAAAATCTCAGTCACAAACATTTTTAGGGACATTCGCTATAATTTTAGGGTCGTTTTTTATGATGTCCGCTTCTGGATGTGATCAAAATGGACAATCTGACTCTCCGCGTAAAGCCATAATTCATACGGATTTAGGAGATATTACCGTGGTCTTGTCAGATTCTACTCCCGAACACAGAGATAATTTTATAAAATTGGCCGAAGAGGGGTTTTACGACAATCTCCTTTTTCATCGTGTGATGCAAGGTTTTATGGTTCAAGGTGGAGATCCGAAAAGTTTGGATGCAGATTCTGGTGTGCGGTTGGGCGGCGGTGGTCCAGGTTATACAATTGCAGAAGATTTCAGGCCAGACCTCGTGCATATTAAAGGCGCTCTTGCTGCTGCAAGACAACCCGACAATGTCAACCCTGAGAAGAATTCATCAGGCAGCCAGTTTTATATCGTACAAGGCAAAACATGGAAGCCGGGTGAGCTTATGAGTTTAGAGCGTAAGATCCAAGCTCAATTTCCTGACTTTGCGTATACAGAAGAGATGAAATCACACTATTCTGAGGTAGGCGGAACGCCATTCTTAGATATGAATTACACTGTATTTGGTCTTGTCACTGATGGATTAGATATTCTTGATTCGATTGCTGCTGTTAAAGTTGCTTCCGGGAATAGACCTGTTGAGGATGTTAAATTTACCGTTGAAGTTTTGAAATAATGAAGGAGGAATTAGAGGCATTGCTCATTGATATTGAAAGCAGAAACTTTGATTCTGCGGACCAAGTAGAAGCGTTTCGTGTAGAATTCATCGGACGTAATGGAAAGGTGAAAGATTTAATGGGGCAGTTTAGAAGCGTCGCTCCTGAACTCAAGCGTGAACTCGGTCCGCTCATTAATCAAGTGAAAGGTGCTGTTGAAGCAAGAGTCGCGCAAGCGCAGTCAAATTTCAACAGCAAAGAAGCTGCAAATGCAAGTGGGATTGATTTTTCAAGACCTGCAGGAGGCGTACAATTGGGCACGCATCATCCACTTCAGGTCGTACGACGAGAAATTCTCAGCATCTTTAAAAACATGGGATATGGCGTGGTAGAAGGGCCGGAAATCGAAGATGATTGGCATGTGTTTAGTGGACTCAACTTCCCCCCAGAACATCCAGCAAGGGATATGCAGGACACGTTTTTTGTGGAACGAAATCCAGACCTCCTTCTAAGAACGCATACAAGTTCTGTCCAAGTAAGAGAAATGGAGAGACGTAAACCACCCATGAGGATCATCATGCCGGGGAGGGTGTTTAGGAATGAAGCTGTTTCTGCGCGCGCACATTGTATGTTTCACCAGATTGAAGGACTGTATATAGATGAAGATGTTTCTTTTGCAGATCTCAAACAGAATTTACTTCATTTTGCGAAGCTGTTTTTCGGTCCTGAGACGAAGATTCGTTTAAGACCTTCTTACTTTCCATTTACTGAGCCCAGTGCTGAAGTTGATGTGTATTGGGGTTTAGAAACGGAGGTAGACAAGCGAATCACCAAAGGGACTGGTTGGTTAGAAATTCTTGGATGTGGCATGGTGGACCCTCATGTTTTAGAGGCAAATGGGATTGATTCAAAAAAGTACAGTGGCTTTGCTTTTGGCATGGGAATTGAACGCATCACGATGCTTAAATATCAAATCTCAGACCTTCGTCTTTTCTTTGAGAATGACAAGCGTTTCTTAGATCAATTCAGTGGAGAGCGCTAATACAACTTTCATGCAGTTGCAAGACTTAACCTTTACTTTGCGTGCGGGAGATCTAAAACGACTGAATGACCTCCGATTTGATTGCATTCTAACAGGACTCTTCCTGCCATTCGTTCTGCCTGTTCAAACACCGGTGACCACGTAGGGGAGGATGAATTCCCCGAAAAAAGCGCTTTCAATTCTTGTGTGGCAGAACTCGGTGCGCCCTCAAACATAATTCGTACGCCTCTCCAATCATTTCGTATTGTCGCCTTTAATGGTGATGCAGTTTCTTCGGATACATTGGCGGGAAGCAATCGTCTAAGTGTAATTAAGAGAAGAGGAAGCAGGCCTTCAGGCGCTTCAGGCGCTTTTTTGTCATTTTCTAAATCCCATTCTACCACAGTCCCGAGTTCCATTTCTAGAGATGCAATGACATCGTCAAAATCAAGTGCATTTGCACTCACTCTTCTTTCCCAATCTTCAGATGAGTTTGCAAATTGTGTTTCTAATATTTCGACAATATCTTCCGTGGTTTCACTTTCTAAGGTGCCGATATCAGGTGTGCTGTTTTTTCCAAACATGGCGTGCAATCGCATCGTTCGCAGTCGTTCTTTTCGTAGTGTACGTCTTAAATCGAAGTTCCTAATCATGAACGCAATAAGTCCAAGAGCGATTAATGCGAATGCGAATGGCCATGCCCCAGGCTCTGAGGTTTTGGCAGCATTTGCTGAAGCGAGATCGAAAGGGTCAAGTTCAGGAAGCGGGTGATTTTTAAACGATTTGGGTTCCCGGCCTATTTCTGCTGCTGCGATCATTGCGAGCGCTAAGCTGTCCGCTTTGTGCAGATAAATGTACGCTGATTTGTCGTCTCCTCTCTTGGCATCAAATCGGGCGCGTTCTCTACATGTTCGTGCAGTTAAAAGATCATCCCCCAATATTTCAGCGGCCCTCACCGCTTCGTGGTGTGCCAAAAGTGCGTCCAGGGTTTTCCCAGACAACTCGGCCGATGTTGCTATTCTAATTTGGCCTAAAATCCAACCTTCTGGATGTGTCAACGGGTCAGAATGAAGAAGCATCGATTTTGACCAATCAAGTGCTTCACCGTATCGTTTTTCAGTGACGAGCAAAGTGTGCAGGTTTGCGTAAGCGGCATCAATTTTTTCGATGTCCCCTCCCTTTCTCTTTTTTTCCAGATGTTCTACCCCTGACTCATCAATTCCTAACCCTTCGAGGACTCCTGACTGAACCCACAATATTAATCGGTCAATGTCGACCTCCCCATTCTCAAAATCGGGAATAGATGCCTCACGTGCTTTGTTCCATTCACCATTTAGGAAGTATATCCTCGCCCTAAGAAGTTCCAGTTTGGATTCCCATGTTTGATCTGGCTTTCTGCTGGTTTCCAAATCGATTAAGTTCATCGCAATGGTTTCCTCACCTTGACTGATCCATCCCTCTACAGTATAAAAAACCAGTTTGCTTCTGATTTTGGAAGGACACATTGAACAATTATTTTCAACGGACCGCCATGCTTTTGACGCCCTTTCTAAATTTCCTGCGCTTTGTTGAATGCGCCCTTTCCCCACTTCAGATTGGGCAATAATGCAGTAATCTAAAGTTGTTTCTCCTACGGACCGATATAAACTGAGCGCAGCAACAGGCTTGCCTACTTCAACAAGGCTATCAGCTCTAGATAAGAGAGATAAGGCGTTCTCGTTTTGGGCTGACAAGCCGCTCAATGAGAAGAGGAAAATGAAGGATATGTTGACACGCCTTATGATGTCACTAAAATACCTTGCAGTCGCTCTTACTTTGAGATTGTCAAAGAGGGTTATGGACTACTCACTGTAGACAACTGAAAGCACTGTTTCACCCACTGCCTGTAACGTGCCTTTGTCTATGATGCTCATGTTGTCACCGTGAGTATGATGAAATGGACCGTATCCCATAGGGATAACTTGCATTCTATAATCCACAATATTTGCACTAGGGACTCCGCCCAATTCACTCACGAAGAGGTTGTCGTCGATGGTGGGAGGCGTCTCTCTGTTGCTGAACAGTTTGCCATGTCCCAATTTAGAGGCTCTAGACCAAATCTTCCTGACGATGTTCGGCGCATACTTCATCGATGTCCCCTCTCTATTGAAAACAGCATCTTTTGCGCCAACCATGTCGAGCAAGATGCCGAATCTTGCGCGATAACCATATCTGTGGGGTTGTTTGGCCCATTCTTGGCTCCCCAAACACCAGTACAAATAACTCGTACTTGTAGATGGTGAGCCGTCGGGACTCCCATAGTCTTCTCCGTCAAAGAAAACAATATCAACGCCGATGCTCGGCGCATTAATGCTGAATTGACGTGCGATTTCTAACAGTATCCCTACCCCAGATCCACCATCATTTGCCCCGTCTATGGGTTCGTTTTTACGCACGATGTCCTTGTCGGCAAAGGGTCTTGTATCCCAATGAGCATATAACATGACGCGACTCTTCGCTTCTAGGTTATACTGTCCTACAATGTTTTTTAATTCAAGAATCTTTCCATCAAAGGCCTTCGCCCGAGCCTCCTGAACGATGACCTCCGCCCCATGTCTCCTTAGCTCATCAGCCAGCCAATCCCCGCATGTGTTGTGTGCTAATGTATTCGGAACCCTAGGCCCAAACCCCACTTGTTTCTCCACATAGTAAAACGCAGAATCACTTGAGAAATCAGGCGTTAAAATAACCTCCTCAACCTCTTGCGTGCTTTTGTCATTTGATGGCTGCTCATTTGAGCAACTTGATAACACGAAGATTACTGCGCTGAGCATGCCCCCTACGATAAAAGATAGATGTCTATTCATGAGACCATGAACTTCCGTCTTTTCCATCGGTGACATTCACACCTAACTCACTTAATGTGTTCCTAATTCTGTCTGCGCCCGCGTAATCTTTGTTTGCTTTTGCATCCGTTCTGAGCGCCACCAATAAGTCCAACAAGTGTGTCGCTAAATCTTCTCCACCACTGCTGTTCTCAGTATTCATGTCTTCGTTTTCGAGCCCCAAAACAATGCCTAAGAACCCCGAATAGATCGTTTTGAGGCCATCTATTTGGTCTTGATTCATTTCAATCCTCTTGTCAGACGCAGAGTTGATCCACTTCACCCCCTCAAACAATGATGCAATGAGAACAGGCGTATTGAAGTCATCATTCATAGCCGCATAGCATTTGTCAGACAAATCACTCACGCTTATCTCTTTGTTTTCCTTTTCTGTTGGCGCGAGACTTTGAAGCGTTTCAACTGCTTTCGTCAATTTTGAAAGCCCTTTTTCAGCCGCAATAAGTGCCTCGTTCGAGAAGTCCAGGGTGCTGCCATAATGTCCCATAAGCATAAAGAATCTTACCGTCA
>JAPKBK010000048.1 GCA_028823435.1 Flavobacteriales bacterium | reverse complement strand
ATTGTAGATGCCGGGGGGCAAAAAAGATGTCAAAGTCTGTCTCATTTCTGTTGGAAGCAAAATACAATCCACCCTGAATGAATTGAGGGTACACTTCATCAGAAGAAGAGTTCAATGAGACCAACGGATACGCTTTTGACCAAAGAACCGACGTCTCACCTTTCTTAAACCTAGAACTTGGAATGGTGGAGCTGATGAACAAATCGTAATCAGATGCACCAGGGTAAGGGCGAGCTGAAATCACTGCAAGACCGCGTTTCTCATCTATAGACACGTGCTGTATTTCTCCGAGTTCGCCCCATGCTTCATCTCGTATTGCGACGATAGACACCTTTTCGGGTGTTCCGGGAAGTGCAGGGTTAGAAACACGAGGGGACCTCAAATGCACACCTTCCTGTTTCAGATATACGTATGAAGAATCGACACCAAATGGCACGTCATTGCCTGAGGTATTGAGAGATAATACAGGATTTATGGACCAAGGATCATTTGTCTGAGCGAAAAGAGAGTCAACGTATATGAAGGCTCCTAAAAACGTAACAAAGAAAATAAGTAGCGTGTTCCTCATCTCTGCATTAGGACTTTCCTTCATTTTTCTTTTCCGCTGTCCAAACCTTCATTGTAGCTAACGCCTCCGCATACCACTCCTTGCCAAATTGACGTACAAGCGCATCTTTACAAAACTCCAATATGGATGTTTTTCTGGCAATTCCACAAGAAAGCGCGGAATTACATATCTCCCATTTGTGGTAATTGAGAGCGGTGAAGTCAATGAGTTCTTTGACGCGAATGGGGTAAAGATGACACGAAATGGGTTTTTTCCACGAGATTTTCCCTTCGTTGTAGGCTTGTTCTATGCCGCATTGCAAATTGCCCTTAGGAGAGATTGTTGTGTAAACACAAGCACGGCCTTCAATAAGTGGCGTTTCTAGCGTACCGTCGCTGCCCATCACGAACAGACCTTTTTCCTTGATTACGTCAAGACCTTCCTCGCGGAGAAACGGCTTGACATCTTCGAAAATATCATCTAGAATCGCACATTCCTCCTCAGTGAGGGGGGCACCACCAGAGCCTTCAACACAACACGCACCCTGACAAGCAGAAATATCGCAAGAGAATTGAACGTCGAAAATGTCTTCCGAAAGAAGTTTGTTACCTACTACTATCATCGCAACGAATATACGCAGTGAACGCGGTCGAACTTACTACCTTTAGACAATGTATTCACGTGCAATAGTTCAAGACAGATGGAGACGTCTTCGCGTACTTAATTGGAGGCGCACGATGAATATATTTAAACTTGTGCTCGGATTTAAGAAACGTAAAATGTTGGCCGGAGTGATGCCCATGGTTCTGAGCATAGAACCCACTACGTCATGTAATTTACGTTGTCCGGAATGTCTTTCGGGGCTTAGAGGGTTCTCACGGCCGACGGGAATGGTAGAGCTGGAGATGGTCGAAAACATCATGGCCCAAATGGGGAAATGGCTCGTATATGTGAATCTATATTTTCAGGGAGAGCCCTATCTACACAAAGGCATGGACGACTTGGTTCGAGAATGTAAAAAGAATGGCGTGTACACCTCCACATCGACAAATGCGCATCATTTGACCCCCGAAAGATCAAACGATCTCGTTGCTTCTGGACTTGACCGCCTCATCATCTCTATAGACGGAACGACACAAGAAACGTACTCGGCATATCGTGTGGGTGGCTCGCTCGAAAAAGTTCTCGAAGGAACGCGTAACGTTCTCGAAGCACGCAAAAGCTCAGGGAGCAGCAAACCGTTTGTGGTTTGGCAATTCCTGGTAGTGAAACCGAACGAGCATCAAGTAGAAGATATTAAAACGCTTGCAAAAGAATATAAAGTGGACGAAGTGGTGATTAAAACAGCCCAACTCGACGACCCCCATGACGACCATCCCCTACTCACATCCTCACCAGCCCTAAATCGATACGAAAAAGACGCTAAATCAGGAAAGTGGAATCTTCGAAATCCCATGAAGAACGAGTGCTGGAGAATGTGGAGTGGATGCGTGGTGACATGGGATGGGAAAATCGTTCCCTGCTGCTTCGACAAAGATGCCACACACGAAATGGGAACGGCGAACGAAATAGAAACCGTGTGGGCTGGAAAAGAATATGCAAACTTCAGGCAAGATATATTCTCCGACCGAAAAGCCATAAAAATGTGTACGAATTGCTCCGAAGGGACAAAAACATATGCCTAGAAAAATCACCAAAGCAGGGTGCTACAACAAAATAATTATATAGATTATCTCAACAATACTGATTATAAGCTTTATCTTTAAGTTATACTTTAACTACATACTTTATTGACGGCACAATACCAGAGGGCAGACAAAAGCGCTGAGTAGTCCTTACCTGTGGCAAATAAGACGCTCTATGATACGGATCTTTTTACTGACAATATTACTGGCCCTCTGCGCATTTTCAGGGTATTCTCAAAACAACCGTGGAAAGGCTGAAAGACCGTCTTGGCTTTCAAAATCGTGGATAGAAAGAACCTATCCTACCGACAATTTCATTTCAGTACGTGACAGTGTTTACATCAAGAAAATGAACGCTGGTGAAATCGAGAAAACCAAGGTTAAGTTAGACAAAGACTTGAAAGAAGAATTGGCGAATCGGATCTCCATCAAAATAAATACAGTCACAGATCAACAAACACGACAAGAGGACAATTGGGAGGACAACAAACAGACTGTCATAACCAAAACTGAATTTTCCGAGAAACTAAACATCACAGTTTCAGCATCGTTTCAATTTAAATTCAAAAAAGATTTCGCCGACAAACGCTATCAATTTGCATTGAGAGTCATTGACCGAAGTGTCAGTGCGACCGTGCTTATTGACAAAGCTGAAGGGCTATTAAAAAACTGCATTGCAGAGGTTGAGGTGTCCATCGCAAGTAAGAGTTCGTCATCATTGTTCGACTATGAAAACAAACTCGATGTTGCGCAACAATATTGGGAAAGTGCGATTTGGCTCGATCCAAATGTAAATCACACAAAATATTCAGAATTGGCCGTGAAATTGAGCGGTTTTATTCAACAAGTCAAAGAAATGGACTCTGAAAAGAAGCTCAAAGAAGATCAAGGGAGAGTCATCGCATTTATGCAAGAAAACAATTATTCAAGTGCCGTTAAATTGGTGCTCCAATTGGAGATTATTTATAAAAACAGAGAAGAGATTAACGATTTACTTCAGAATGTAAATACCCAATACAGGCAATATGTGCTTGAGATCAACAACCGCCAAAGAGATAGTCCCCTCTATTGCATCGACGTCATGGGAGATTTTCTAAGTTATTTTCCTGAAGACGTGACCGTTTTAAAAGCATTAAAAAAAGTGGAAGGCGATCTTTTTGCGAACTTAATTTACGAAGCTGAATCCGCATTAAGAGAAGAAAACCTCAATCGCGCTATACAAAAGGTGCGTGATCTTGATAAGATTAGGATTGTAGACTTACAAAAATACAAGCAAGTTAAAAGGGATTTAAAAGAGCTAAAACATACAGTAGTCATCAATTCACTCGATAAGAAATGGTTAGATAAACAGTACACGGAGGGTTGGAGTACAATCCAGAAATTGATTGCTGACAATGCCCGTCTTCTTGAAGATGAACAAATCATGTCATACCGGAAAAAATTCGGCAAGAAATGTAAAAAGCGAGACATGTCAAATGCACGTGATCAAATGCCTCATAAGTTCTCAGCTTCTTTTGGCTCTGAGTTTCGGTACAACCCTACTGAGGCCGGTAATATTTTCACAGCACAGCCCGTGTATGATGTGGTTTCTGGATATACAGCCTACACAGGCGCCATATATCTGAGAAGAATCAAAGAATCATCGATTGTAACGAAGGGTGAGAAGAAATTCGACAAGTCGAAGTCGAATCTAATCGGTTTAAAATACAGTCACCTAGATTTTACTACGAACCGGATGATCACAGATTCTGAAGATGAGCCCATGCACACCTACGAAGATTCTGAAGGCTGGGAAATTAGCTTAGATATGTACCGCAATGATTTTTGGCACTTCGGCGTGGGAATGAGAAATAATGGGGCGTTTTCCTGGAAGATCGATTTTTCAGAAAGCAATTATTTTACCACCTTTGGTTTTCAAATCCCTTTTAAGGGTAGGAGAAGTTGCATCGCATTTAAAGCTGACTCATGGTTGTACCAATCCGCAGAGAGTGATTTGTTCTTTCAGCTAAGTGGGGGGATTGTATGGAGCCCGCTGTTTGGACGAATCGTGGAGAATCGCAAGTCAATCTCAAACAAGTACAACTCGTTTTAAATCCACCTATTGTTCAGCATTCAAGGACGCTTGAGAGCGCTGATTTAAGCACAAATGTTCAAGAGTAAAGAGAAAGACACGTTTCCCGGTGGGCACAGATACAAAGCTTTTATCCCCACAATTATGGGGTTAGGAGCGATCTTCTATTTATATGGAGATGACCTCATGGAGGTCAATGATATTGTGTTCTCGTACAGATCTGCTTGGGCGCTTGCAGGTGCAATCGGACTGGTGGTGATTCGAGATATTGCCTATATGGCGCGGGTGAAAATTCTTTCGATGGGACAATTTAATTGGCGGACTTCACTCCATGTTGTCTTGCTTTGGGAATTTGCATCCGCCATCACCCCTTCCGTAATCGGAGGAAGTCCGATTGCCATTTACATTATGAAACGTGAGGGTATGACACTTGGCCGAAGTGTTGCAACTGTACTCGCCACTTCATTAATGGATGAATTGTTTTACGTTTTTGTGGTCCCCATATTTGTTTTTGTGATCGGAACTGAGGTCTTTATTCCTGAGGGTTTAAGCGAAACGGCACAGCTGAGTATCCAATCCGTTTTTTGGACCGGATATTCTATTCACTGCGTATTAACGCTATTGATTTTATGCGTTTTATTTATCAGTCCAAAAAGGACACGGGCGGTTTTCTTGACATTATTTAGAATGAGATTGCTCAGGAGATGGAAGCGCTGGGCAGAAACATTGACCGACGAATGGATGCGCGCATCAGAAAGTTTAAAAGGCGCAACGACAACGATGTGGTTAAAGACGCTGGGCGTCACTTTTGTGAGCTGGACATCCAGATTTTTAATACTAAATGCCGTCTTGTACATTTTCTTTGACTCGGTCCAAAACGTAGAGGTCTTTGCAAGACAGTTGTCACTTTGGATCGCGATGCTCGTCAGCCCTACTCCGGGAGCGTCAGGTATTGCAGAGTTTTCCCTCCCTATCTTCATGGAAGGAGTCGCCGTAGTGGGAGGAGTATCGGTACTTGTTTGGAGAATCCTCACGTATTTTATCTATCTCATTGTCGGCTCAATTTTACTTCCCAGATGGTTGGTTAAAATCAATACTAAATCTTCTTAACTTTACTCACCGCTAACAAGAAAACTATAATTATGAATAAAGGAAAAGGAAAAGGCACAAGGGCTGTTCACGCTGGTGTAAAACACGACCCGTCTACTGGAGCGATTATGACTCCGGTTTATCTCACGTCTACTTACGTCCAAACCAAAGTCGGAGAACACAAAGGCTACGAGTACTCTCGGACCCAGAATCCAACACGTCATGCACTAGAAAACGCTTTTGCAGAGCTTGAAGGCGCGAAACATGGAATGGCATTTGCCTCTGGTCTTGCGGCGATGGACAACTTGTTGAAAACGCTGAAGCCTGGGGACGAAGTTATTTCGACGAACGATTTGTACGGAGGAAGCTACAGACTCTTTACTTCCGTTTTTGCAAACTATGGCATAAAATTCCATTTTATAAACCTCGACGATCCGAAGACGAGTCTTGAAGATGTGGTGAATGAAAATACCAAAATGATTTGGATTGAAACACCTACAAATCCGATGATGCAAATCACAGATATTACAGCTGTCGCAAATGCAGTCAAAGGGAAAAACATACTCGTGTGTGTAGACAACACATTCGCAACACCTATGCTTCAGCAGCCTCTTGCGCTGGGGGCAGATGTGGTGATGCATTCAGCGACAAAATACCTGGGTGGACATTCAGATGTCGTCATGGGATGCTTGATGGTCAACGATGACGCACTTGATGAAAAACTTCGCACTTTACAAAATTCCTGTGGCGCCATTGCTGGTCCCATGGATAGTTTTCTCGTACTCCGTGGAATAAAAACACTCCATTTGAGGATGCAGCGCCACTGTGAGAACGGTCGGGCAGTCACAGATTACTTAAAAACGAATAATCAAGTCGAGAAGATATACTGGCCTGGACTTGAAAGTCATCCCGGACATGAAGTAGCAGCCCGTCAAATGTCTGATTTTGGAGGAATGGTTGCTTTTACGATTAAAGGGGATGACCTCGCAACTGCAAATAAGTTTGTTGAATCTACTGAACTTTTTACCTTGGCTGAATCGCTGGGAGGAGTTGAGTCACTTATAGGACATCCTGCGTCGATGACTCATGCCTCTATACCGAAGGAAGTCAGAGAGAAAGTTGGTGTCACTGACGGACTGATTCGTCTTAGTCTCGGTGTGGAAGATTCTATGGATATTATCGATGACCTTAAACACGCTTTTAAAGCAATTTCTTAAATGAAGACTGGGATTCAGAATCAAGAACATCATGCCGTTGTAGGCGCTGGACTGGTGGGCAGTTTGCTTGGACTGATGCTCGCACAACGTGGTTATAAAGTCACCATATATGACCGCAGGTCTGACCCAAGGAAAGGCAAAGCTATAGAAGGTCGCTCCATCAACCTGGCGCTAAGCGACAGAGGATGGCGGGCTCTAGAGAAGGCGGGGCTGGCTGACAGAGTCCGTGAAATCGCACTGCCCATCCAAGGTCGTCGAATGCATGACCACTCCGGAAATGAGACATTCCAAGCTTACGGCGTTGGAAATCAATGTATTTATTCCGTGTCTAGATCTGGTCTCAACCTCATTTTAGTGAGGGCTGCAGAGGAACACCCCAATCTAGAGGTTAAGTTCGACTTCATTAGCACAGGGTATACCATTGAGGATAAAGACGGGGTTTCTGGGGTAACGCTGAATTTTAAAAACAAACCGGATGTCCTTCACGATAGAATTTTTGGCGCCGACGGTGCCTTTAGTGCGATCAGAGGGAAAATGACGCGTACAAATCGATTCGACTTCTCCCAACAATATCTTCCTCATGGATACAAGGAGATTTTCATGTCCGCCAATTCTCAAGGTGGTTTTAGAATTTCTGAGGATGGTTTACATATTTGGCCAAGAGGAAACTTCATGTTGATGGCACTGCCTAACCCTGGCGGAACTTTTACATGCACTCTTTTTGCACCTTTTGAAGGAGATGAATCTTTCGAAAACATCAAATCTAATGGTGACGTCATGGCATTTTTCAAACGCCATTTTCCAGATGTCATTCAACACCTCCCCAATCTTATTGACGACTGGAATTCAAATCCCGTCAGCTCTCTGTGCACTGTAAAATGTCACCCTTGGAATATAAAGTCACGTGTTGCACTTATAGGCGATGCAGCGCATGCAATGGTTCCCTTCTTCGGTCAGGGAATGAATTCTGGCTTTGAAGACTGTACGATTCTCAGTTCTTTAATTGATGGGTCTAAACCGACAAGCGAAGTTGAATGGCATTCACTTATGAACGAATACACGTGCGTTAGGAAACCCGCCGGTGACGCCATCCTGGATCTGGCTCTTCACAACTATATCGTGATGCGCGACAAAACTGGAGATCCTGAATATCTGATACAAAAACGAATTGAAGCGCGCATTGCAGCACTCCATCCAGACCGTTGGAAACCGCTTTACTCACTTGTAACATTCAGCCATACCCCTTACGCGGATGCATGGTCTCGAGGTGAGACACAACAAGCCGTCATGAATAAAATCATGGCTTCTAATGACATCGCAGAAAACTGGGAGAAAGATGAAATCGTTGCGCAAGCCATCAAACTGCTTGACGCTTTTGAATCGGGAACTGACACGATTGACCGCCCCGTCCCCCTATTAAGCACCGATGTCTAAGCGGACTATTTCTTTTGCAATAAGCGTCATTGTCCTATCACTTAACTCAATTTCTGCACAAACCTCATTCTTTACACCCACCTTATCTGATTACAAACCTTCAGGGTGGACTTTGTCGCTTGGGGTATCTGGTCTGGGTGGATCTCATGCCCCATTCGAAGATGAACGCCTTCTTGCAAACACATCTGGCGCCATTGACACAGTATATTCCGGCACATGGACGCCGGACGGCGGAATACACGTGACTGGAGGAATAGGTAAAATATTTGTTGTCAAACGACCGCTTCTTGCTGACAGAATCACGGTTGCGGTGACAGGCTCAAGACGTTCAATATCAGAGACGTTCCATGGACGCATTGCAGAACCCACGTTGGAAACAGATGTAACAGGGCTTCCTATAGACAGCGCGGTCACTGGTGCAGGTCAATCTGTTAACTTGGGGATTCATTGTGCTGCGCTACGTGCATTTACACTTTCACAAGATGTGTTCTTAGAACTAGGTATAGGTGGGACTTGTCGATATGATGTCGTGTCCGATTTCGACTTCATTTCTTCAAACCCATTATACCTTTCCGAAGATGCTGAGTTTGGTCCTGAATCAGATATATCTCCATATTCTGCCAGTTTCGAAATACTTGCAGGAGCTGGGATCATGATGTGGCGAGGGAGATATCTTCGCATTCAATTCGGCGCTGACCTACTTCAACTTGCACCCATCAATGCAACCGCCAAGCTCCCATGGTTGGTCGGAAATTACAGGCCATATAGAGTGATGTTACACTGGGATTTGTTTGGCCTTAAGCCGCCAAAACCAGCAGGGTCATGCGCCGCTCCTACCCATTCGGAAAAAGCAAAAGAACTTTTCGGGAAGGATATGAGAAAAAAAACAAAGAAGCGGAAGAACAAACGTGGGTAAACTGTTTGACAATTGTCTGATGTCTGGATTATCCCGCACAGAGTTCCACCAGGACTTTTGACGTGTCGGAAGGATGCAGAAAAGCGATGCGTTTGCCGTCTGCACCGTCCTTTGGACCAGATATACATCGATATCCTTTGGCTTCCAATTCTGTGATTTCAGCGTCGAGATCATCGACTTGAAAAGCAAGGTGGTGCAATCCTTCTCCCCGCTTTAAGATATGACGCGCAATGGGGCCATCCGCAGAAGTCGATTGAAGAAGCTCGATTTTCGAGTCACCCGCATGAAAGAAAGAAGTCAGCACACTTTCTGAGTCCACCGCTTCGCGTTTGTAAGGCAATTCTCCCAAAACATCACTGAAGATTCGTTCAGCAGCGTCGAGATCTAAAACAGCTATCCCTATGTGTTCTAATTTCTTCATGTGTGTAAAGTTATGCTATCAGCGAAAGCAATCCTTACATTTGCCTGCATGAATCTATCTCTAGAAGGAAGACACGCTCTCGTTTGCGGCGCATCACAAGGAATCGGATTGGCGGCTGCAAGAGAACTTGCTGCGCTTGGCGCAAGAGTGACGCTAATGTCACGTAATGCTGATAAATTGAAAATCGCCGTGTCGGATTTGCCAAAAGTAAACAGTGGATCTCACGGTTTTGTGGTGGCCAATTTCAGCAATCACAATGAAGTAAAGGAAGTCGCGGTACAACTCGCTTCATCTGAAAAAATAGACATTCTCATTAACAATACTGGTGGCCCCAAAGGCGGCGCCATCGCAGACGCAGGTATTGAAGAGTTTACAAAGACATTTGAACAGCATCTGTTGTGCAATCACGTATTAACCCAAGCTGTCCTGCCAGGGATGAGAGAGAGAGGACACGGTAGAATTGTGAATGTGATCAGTACGTCTGTCAAAGCGCCACTCAATGGCCTTGGCGTCTCTAACACGATTAGAGGTGCCGTCGCGAATTGGTCAAAAACACTTGCGAATGAAGAAGGTAAATATGGGATAAGAGTCAACAATGTCCTTCCCGGAGCTACGAACACAGGAAGATTACAAAATATTATTGAGGCAAAAGCACAAAAGGCCAACACAACGGAAGAAAGCATCACGAAATCGATGGTAGGTGCAGTTCCAGCGGGAAGGTTTGGTGAACCGGAAGAAATAGGGGGAGCAATCGCGTTCTTATGTACTCCAGCAGCGGACTATATCAGTGGAATAAACCTCCCTGTAGATGGAGGACGAACAGCATCGCTTTAATATAACTTTCGATTACCTTTGCCGATGCAAAGCGTATATATAAACGTTAAAAATAAGACCATGCAGGAACGTATTGATGCATTTATGGCTCAAGTAGCCAAATCAAATGC
>JAPKBK010000047.1 GCA_028823435.1 Flavobacteriales bacterium | reverse complement strand
GCAACAGACTTTCTCTCTGATTTCCCGTCACAAGTTTCTGCAGATCAGAAATGAGTTGAATTCTGTGAATCACCCGGTCTTGATTTGTCAAGTATCTGGAATCCCTACTTAACTCAGGCTTCCCCAGAACTTCACATAGAGATATAAATTGTGCGTCAGATCCTATTGCCAGAACGAGATTTCCATCATCGAATTCGAGTTGTTCTCCGTAGGGTGCAATGTTTGGATGGATGGAACCCCTGCGCTGAGGGATGGCATCATTCATCAGATAATTGGTGGCTTGATTCACAAGCGCCGCGATTCCACTAAGTTCAAGGCTCACTTGGGCATACCATCCAGTTGCCCCGCGTTCCCTAGCGTATAGTCCAGTAGTCACGGCCGATCTCATTTGATGTGAGGCCAGAATGTCAATCATCGCCACGGGTATTTTAACACCGCGATTTTCAGGTGTTCCGTTCATATGCATAAATCCCGTTTCAGCTTGCATGACCACATCATAGGCAAGTCTTTCAGGTGATTCAGCAAATCCCACCAATCGAATGTGAATGATGTTTGGGAATTTCTTTGCCAACTTCTCTGGGTTAAGATCGAATTTATTGAGATCGCCTTCTTTGAAATTTTGCAATAGAATATCACAAGTGGACAATTCTTTTTCAAGCCATTGGCGACCATGCTCAGAGGCCAGATCAATTTTTATTGTTGTTTTGAACGTGTTTGCAGCAGCAAAATAAGCTGTGTTCGGATCGTCTTTGGATTCTCCTTCAGATCTCCAACTTCTTGTGACATCCCCTAGCTCAGGATGTTCAACTTTGATTACAGCTGCGCCTCCTTCCGCTAAAAAGCTTCCTGCCAATGGGCCTGCCAATACACTCGCTAGTTCTAGAACCTTTAAACCATCAAATGGTCTGACATCAACTTTTTTCACACGTCAAATTTACGGCAAAAGTTATTTTTTTTATTCGTATCTTTTCGTGCCTTGAAAACTACACATAAATATACCGTACTTTTTCTATACGTTGTCGTTCTGAGTTTTACATCTGTTTTTGGCCAAAACGTTTCTGATCTCTATCCAAGTTTAAATATGGAGCTTATGGGGATGGTGTCTTTGGAGGAGATGTCTGTAAGCCTAACAAACGACGTATGGGGATGGACTGATACCCTAGATTCAACAGAGTATGTTTTGCTGGGATCAAACAACGGTGTATGTTTTGTGAAATTAGAAAGTGGGGGAGTTCCTCATTTTATGGGACGTCTCCCAACGCACGGTTCGAATAGTTTGTGGAGGGATGTGAAAGTCATCGGAGATTACGCCTATGTGGTAAGTGAAGCTCCTGGGCATGGATTGCAGGTTTTCGATCTGACTGAATTAAGGGATTGGGATGCATCGTTGGGAACAGTTATTTGGTCCGAATCAAATCATGTTTCTGAAGTGAGTACAGGTCACAATTTGGCCGTACACGAAGACTCCAATTCACTTTATATTTTGGGGTCGAATCTCGAATATGGTGGCGTGGTGATTTATGATGTATCAAATCCATTAACACCAGTTTTGACGGGTGCTTATGGCGAATTTGGTTATTTTCACGATGCTCAGATTGTCACATATTCGGGTCCTGACCCAGATTATCAAGGAGACATCATTTTGATTGCAGCAAACATAACAGGGCTCGTTATTCTGAATGTTACGGACCCCACTGATGTCGTTCAAATATCGTATTCATCCTATCCAAATGCCCATTATGCGCACCAAGTTTGGATGAGTGATGATGGTGCTTTCATTCTTATGGGGGATGAACTTGACGAAACCTCAAACACTGTTCCTGGAACTAGGACATTGATATGGGATACGCAAAATCTTGACTCACCTCAGCTTGCTGGACAGCATATGTCAAATTTACTCACCTCAGATCACAACCAATATATCTCTGGTGAATTAGTGTATCAAAGTAATTATAAGTCGGGTCTTAGAATTTTAAACACAAGTCAGTGGTCTTCGGGTATCCTGACCGAGGTCGCGTATTTCGATGTGTATCCTGAGGATGATGCCACTGGATTTTCAGGTTCATGGTCAAATTATCCGTTTTTTGACTCAGGCTACCTTGCGGTTTCTTCGATTGACCGGGGTTTATTCATTGTGAAACACAATGTTTTAGAAGTCTCTGCGCTTGTAGACTCATGGTGCTCAAGTGATTGGATTAGTTTTAATGTGACTGTTCCCGAAGGTTTTACGGGGCCTTATAGACTCTCTGTAGAAGGGCTTCCTGTCGGTGTTTATCCTGTTGGAATCACCCATAATCCCACAACTGTAGCGCCAGGAAGCACCACGCTGTGCTATATTTTGGGGTCATCTGAGTTTTCAGGTGTTGTCAATCCTTTGTGGGTTTTAGAAACAGAATCAAATCGTTTTGAAGCCCGAACCCAATTTTCAATTGAATCCCCTTCAGTGCTTTTTCTAGATGATGATGGTGACGGTTTTGGAGATCCAAACAATTCTATTTTAGGATGTGAAATTGATTTAATAGAAGAAGGTTCCTATGTGACAAACGCTCTTGATTGTGACGACTCTAGGGCCTTCGCTTATCCTGATGCTCCCGAATCTTGTGATTTTATCGACAACGATTGCAATGGACTTATTGACGATAACGTTACACTTCTGTCATGGTACCCAGATGAAGATGGAGATGGGTTTGGAGATATGGCGGGTGAGGTATTAATGTGTGCTCCGCCTGCGGGTTATGTGATGAACACATCGGATTGCAATGATGACTCAGCCGTAATTTACCCTGGTGCCTTAGGCACATATCAGGGGTTCGACAACAATTGCGATGGTGTGTTTCAAGTTGACGAGCATCATTCTTGTCCAGGAGATTTTAATTTCGACAATGCAAGAAATGTGATGGACCTGCTTGACATTCTAGGCGCCTACGGATGTTCGGGGCCAGGATGTACTACAGATTTAAATGAAGATGGCGCTGTGACAGTCAGCGACCTTCTTCTCTTTTTAATCTATATAGGCGTTCCATGCTAGGCCAGTGCGTTCTTCACGAACTCTCCTGTTTTTTATCCATTTCTGCGTAAAGACCTCCAGTCTTTATAAGCTCTAGATGCGTTCCACGCTCTACAATTCGTCCCTCGTCGATTACGAGAATAAGATCTGCATCTTTAATCGTGCTGATTCTGTGACTGACGACCAGTGTGCTCCGCGTGTCTTGGCCTTCTTTCAATCTTCCTAAAATATGTTTTTCGGTAATGACATCGACTGCAGAAAGACAATCGTCTAGTATTAATAATTCGGGTTCTCTGATGAGTGCCCTGGCAATACTGATTCTTTGTTTCTGTCCACCGCTGAGGTTTACGCCTCTTTCCCCAAGCAACGTTTTAAATCCATGTTCAAACCCATTGATATCTTCCAAAACACCAGCATCTAAGGCAGACTCTATGATTCGTTCATTTTCTCTTTCTTGACTCTTGAATTCTTTTACACCAAATGAGATGTTGTTTTCAATGGTATCCGAAAACAGAAACACATCTTGTGGAACGTATCCGGTATGTTCGCGATACGGTTCTAATTTCCATAGGCCTAACTCCGCGCCCTTAAACGAGATGCTTCCCTCAGTGGGGTCCATCATTCTCATGACCAACTGAAGAATCGTTGACTTCCCGCTTCCCGTTCTTCCAGTAATGGCAACTGTAGTGCCTGCTTCGAGCGTGAAGTTTAAGCCCTCTAGCGCTTTGATGCCTGTTTCCGAGTATGTAAATCCGACATCTTTAAAGACGAGTCCAGCACTGGGATTGTAGTGCGTCTCAAAATTGTTTTCCTCCCCACTTTTCACACTGGATTCAGAAACGATGTCTGGCTCGGTGTCTAGGAAATGTAAAATCCGGGCCATCGATGCCTCTGCTTTTTGGACCAAAGACGTCACCCATCCGACTGATGCAAAAGGCCAAGTAAGTAGGTTGACATAGAAAATAAATTGAAAAATGTGGCCCAATTCAAGATGGCCTTCCATGACGCGAAGGCCTCCGATATACACCGTAAGCACAGTGCTTAAGCCGACAAGTAAAATAATGATAGGCATAAATAGTGCCTCCACTTTCACGAGTTTAAGCACGTGGCTTTTGTATTCGTCAGATTCTTGTTCGAAACGAATCGCAGATTTTGCTTCTCGGGCATAGGATTTAAGGACTCTAATGCCTGAGATATGTTGCTGAGCAAATGAACTTATGTCACTTTGTTTTCTAGCGACAGCATCACTTAGCTTATTTATTTTTGTGGAAATAAAATAAATCCCGACAGACATTAACGGGAGTGGGAGTAAGGCGTATATGGTTAGCGTCACGTCTATGGTGAGCATAATCCACACCACGAGAATGATCAATGCTGCGAGGTTTAGAGTATACATGACAGCGGGCCCGAGGTACATCCGAACTTTACTCACGTCCTCACTTATCCGATTCATTAAATCACCTGTATCATTCGCTTTATAAAATGAGGCGTCCAATTTCTGGTAGTGCGCGTAGATTTTCTTCTTTAAGTCAAACTCCATGATGCGTGAGTTCACGATGATGGTTTGGCGCGTGAAGTAGAGGAATACCCCTTTGATGAGGAAACTTATTAAATAGAGGAGTGCCTGAAAAATTGCAATTACAATCACCAGTCTGTGAACGTCTTTCATGGTATTCACCTCTCCATCCCACTCGCTTGAAACACCTGTCCAGTCACCTATTGTGGCGAGTATTTGTGGCAACTTAATGTTCTTGTTGTTCTCAAAAACATCCGTGATTTCAGATTCATTTGTAGCGTTCGCAACAGGCTCTAAATAATTCACATATGCTTCCCTTAAAACATTGATTCCCTCGCCGACCAAAGCGGGTGCAAAAACGGCCAATCCATTCGTAAATATGATAAAAACAAACCCGGCGAAAAGTCTGTTTCGGTATTTCCAGAAAAGTGGATTGAGGGTTCTTAGTGCTTTCATATTCTCGTGTGACGAACGATGAATTGCTTAATTAAAACTTGAAGTTCCAAGTAAACGAAGGTAGTATAGGGAAAAGTGAAATTTGCTTGGCTTGAATTTGAAGTGAACCATCACTTAATGAGCCTTCTGTATCGAAAAACAAAAAATATGGATTTGCTCTGTTGTAGATATTGTATACGCTAAATACCCATGAATTTTCCGTCAATTTATTTTTGTTTTTCGCTTTCTTTTCTGGCGTAAACGTCGCGCTTACATCTGCTCTGTGATAATCAGCCATTCGATATCCATTCCTCGGTCCGTATAAGTCGGTGATTCTTCCCTCGACCATATACCGCTGTATAGGAAGGCTGATCGAGTTTCCAGTCGCATATACAAACACCCCTCCCAATCTCCATTTTTCGTTCAAAGTGTAGTCTAGGACTAAGCTCAAATCATGACGTCTGTCAAATTTTGCAGGAAAGATATCTCCGTTGTTGAGCTCCTCAAACAACCGTTCCGTTTTACTCCACGTATACCCGATCCAGCCATTTATTCTGCCCGCTCTTTTTTTGACGAAAAACTCTGCACCATATGACCATCCAGTACCAAATACGAGATTGTTGTCTGTATTTGTGCCGATGTTGTCAGTTGGAAGGGTGTTTTCAGCATACTCTACAAGGTTTTCAAGGTCTTTGTAGTAGAGTTCTATTGAGGTCTCCCAATTTTTATTCTTGCCGATGTCGGTGAAATACCCTGTACTCCATTGACGTCCCCATTGGGGTTTGACGACGTCGCTACTAGGCACCCAGACATCGGTAGGCGCTGTAGAAGCAGACAATGAGGCCAGATGAACATACTGGTAGTTTTCGCTGTAGCCGGCCTTTATGCTGGAGTTGGGCCCAGTAATGACACGCATGCTGAGTCTGGGTTCCCATCCGCCATATCTCTTAACGAGTTCGCCTTTCCCGTAATTTATTGAGTCAGGTTGAGAATAATCTTGACTGTATCTCGTGAATGGTCCGACGTGTCTAAAGTCACTGTATCTTAATCCAGCAGAGATTCTTATTTTTTCGTTGAGGTCGAATTTATCTTCGATATAGAGTGCTGTTTCATGACTGAACGTCACGCCTGATATCCCGATGTCTATCGGCGTGTCTCCAGCTTGTGCAAAGTAATCTGTGGGCATGAATTCATGAAAGACATAGTCTACCCCGGTGATGACTTTATGTCGAGGAGAAGGGTAGTAACTCAGTGAAGTTTTATAGCTCCAGTCTTCAATCCCACTGTTAAACCCGAAAGAGAATTCCTCTTGTTTCCCCACAAAAGAAAAGTCGTAATCACTGTATGTGGCACTCATGTTCAGGAATAGCTTGTCATTAAAAAGGTGATTCCACCTTAGAGAAGCCGTGGCATTCCCCCACGGGATTGATGTTGAAAACCCTGCATCAGCACTCGAAAAACTAAAGACGTCACGACCGAAATATCCACTTAGAAATATCTCGTCCTTTTCACTAAACCTGTGATTAATCTTTGCATTCAGATCGTAAAAATAGTATCCTGATCCGGCCGCCGAGGTGTTGTTTACAAAGGGGCGTGTAATCACATCGATGTAGGTTCTTCTGCCTGATATGATAAAGCTTGATTTGTCTTTTACGATAGGTCCTTCCGCAGTAAGTCTTGCGCTAATCAACCCAATCCCCCCATTGACCTTCATCTCGCGTCGATTCCCTTCTCTCAGAGAAATGTCTAGCACTGAGGAGATTCGACCTCCATACCTCGCAGGCATTGTTCCCTTGTGAACATCGACATTGCTTATGGCGTCGGCATTAAACACCGAGAAGAAACCAAACAAATGAGATGCATTGTAGACAGCGGCATTGTCAAGCAGGATTAAGTTTTGATCTGGACCTCCACCTCGCACATAGAAACCTGTATTTCCTTCTCCTGCACTCTGAATACCGGGGAGCAGCTGGATGACTTTCAAAACATCCACCTCACCGAATAGGGCAGGCAAACTTTTAATCGTCTCAATGCTCACATCTGTGCGTCCCATATCTGTGCTCTGGGTATTTTGTGTGCGTCTCCCTATTACCTCAGCTCCCTGTCCGATTTCAATGGTCGTAGGTGTGAGTTCTACATTGATGACCTTCGTTTCTCCAAATTCAAGTTTCTCAAAATGGGTGTTGTATCCGATAAATGAATACCTCAACGTTTGTGCACCTTCAGATACAGAAATGCTATAAAATCCGTAGAGATTTGTGGACACCCCCTTTTGCTGTCCCTCAATAATGACGTTTGCTCCCAGGATGTATTCCCCTGTTACAGCATCACGCACACGACCACTTGCCGTGGATTGGGCGAAGGTTGATATTGAAATGATCAATAGAAAAAGGCAGAATGCGAAGTGTGTTTTCATAGCGAATGCAAAGGTACACTCCCGTAACTTGCGGACAGCTTTATTAAAATGCAAAAATTTAAATTTTCATATTTCCTTTTTTTGTTCACGGCGTTCAGTGCTTTATTGGGCTGTGGTGTGTCCGATTTTATAGACGACGAACGGGTGTTTCGGTACAATGAAAGTGCGGGTATTACGACCCTAGACCCTGCCCATGCTCGGAGCCTGGAACTGATGTGGGTGGCGGATGCTTTGTACGATGGTTTGGTTGAACTTTCTCCAGAACTAGAAATAAAACCGGCGATTGCAAAGCGTTGGGAGTGGGATGAAAAGGGGGTCGTTTTTCATCTTAGAAAAGGTGTGATGTTTGCCAAACAAGAAGATGTAAAAGGACTCGAAGGTGGGAGAGAAGTCGTCGCAAGTGATGTCGTCTACAGTCTTGAGAGATTACGTGACCCAGAAGTAGCTTCTCCGGGAGAATGGATCTTGGATGCTGTGCAAGAGGGCGGGATCATTGCGCTGAATGACAGTACTGTAAGAATAAATCTCAACTGTGAATTCCCTCCCTTTTTAGGCCTCCTAACAACACCCTACGCTTCCGTAGTTGCTAAGGAAGCCGTTGAGGCACATGGGTCGGACTTCAGATCTAAGCCCGCTGGCACTGGACCTTTTAAGCTCGCTTGGTGGGAAGAAAGTGTGGCGATTGTGCTTCACAGAAACGAAGGCTATTGGGAAAGAGATGAATACGGCATACAGCTGCCATATCTCGAAGCGGTACACATCGATTTCGTGCCTGACATGGGGTCGGAGTACTTGGGGCTGATTCAGGGCAGATATGATTTTATGAGCGGTTTGCACCCCGCATATATGGAGGATCTCATGGATTTAGATGGCGGATTGGCGGAGAAACACAAAGCGGATTTGAACTTGCGCCGAATCCCGTTCTTAAAAACAGATTATATCGGCCTCCTAGTAGACGACAACACATTGCTGGGATCTCCATTTCTTGACGTTAGAGTCCGACAAGCGCTAAGTCTGTCCATAGATAGAATAAGCATTGCGAGAAACTTAAGAAGAAATTCGGTCCTTCCTTCAGATAAATTTGTTCCGCCTTCTTTGCCTGGCGCGACAGAATATGCGACGCCCATTTATGATTTGGCGCGTGCCAGATCGCTTCTAAATGATGCGGGATATCCAAATGGAGAAGGATTTCCAGAATTCGAATTTGGGACCACTTCAGATTATGTCGATATCTGTGCTGCCATTCAGCATGGATGGCAAGCGCTCGGTTTGAAGGTTCAGATCGATGTTTCTCCGCCATCTGTTCATAGGGAGAATGTGGCTTCCTCTAAGTCGATGATGTTTAAGAAGTCTTGGTTGGCCGATTATGCGGATTCCGAAAATTTCTTCGGCCTGTTCCTAGAGAAAAATTTCTCTCCTGGGGGTCCCAATTACACGCATTTTAGAAACCGTGCGTTCGAAACATTGTATCAGCGTTCGATGTCAGTTTCTGATGAAGATGCGCGATGGGATTTATATTCGAAGATGGACAGTATCGTACACGCTGAAAAGCCAGTTATTCCACTTTTTCACGACCAAGTCACTCATTTCGTACGCAATTCGATAGACGGTTGGATCGTGAGCCCAGTTAATCGGTTAGAACTGAGGTATGTAAAAAAGCATACAACAAAGCAATAACTATTATATTTAGGCAAATTTTAAAACTAAAATGCTCAAAATTGACGTCCATTCTCACATTATTCCAAGGAATATGCCTCGATGGACCGAGAAATTTGGCTACGGCAACTTTATTCATCTAGAAGATTCAAAGCGGGAGGGGTTTGCGCGAATGATGCAGGGCAACACCTTCTTTAGAGAGATTGCTTCAAATTGCTGGGATGAGGATCAGCGGATGGCTGAGTACGGTGCGTCGGGTGTTGACGTTCAGGTGGTGTGTACCATTCCTGTGATGTTTTCCTATGACGCAAAACCAAATGACGCACTGGAATTGGGCCGTTTTTTAAATGACCACATCGCGGATTTGGTGACCAAACACCCCAAAAATTATGTGGGATTGTGTACTGTGCCACTCCAGGATGTCACCCTTGCGATTCAGGAATTAGAACGTGCAAAATTGATCGGTTTTGCGGGTGTTCAGATCGGTTCTAACGTGAATGGTTTGAACCTTAGCGCGCCCCAGTTCTTCCCGTTCTTTGAGGCCTGTTCAAGATTGGGGATGTCTGTCCTTGTGCATCCATGGGACATGATGGGTAAATCTCAAATGGAAAAATATTGGTTGCCTTGGTTAGTAGGTATGCCCGCAGAGATGTCTCGCGCAGCATGCTCGATGATATTTGGAGGTGTCTTTGAGAGATTGCCGAATTTAAGAGTGCTCTTTTCACATGCCAGTGGTGCATTTTTGGCGACTTTGGGACGGATTGAGCACGGATTTAATTGCAGACCGGATCTTGTTGCAATAGACAACAATGTAAATCCAAGGGCGTATTTGGGGAAGTTTTGGGTAGACAGTATCACACATGATGCGCGACTACTCAAGTATGTCATTGACATGCAAGGGACGGACAGAATTTGCATGGGTACTGATTATCCTTTTCCTCTTGGCGACCTTAAATTTGGTGAGTACATGGAAAAAATGAATCTCAGCAACACAGATTTGGAAAATCTTTTTCACAGTTCCGCTCTGAGTTGGTTAGATTTGGATTTAAATAAGTTTAAATAAACAAGTATAAAATGAGCGTCGATCCAGAAGTCTTAGGTCTAATTGAAAAATGTAAGGAGGGCAACCGTCGTGCACAATTTGATCTTTATGGTAGATATTCAGGACTGCTTTTTGCGGTGGCTCTCAGATACACAAACACTAAAATCGATGCGGAAGATGTAGTACAAAATGCCTGGGTGAAGATATTTAAAAATTTAAATAGCTTTTCTGAAAACAATTCATTTGAGGGCTGGATGCGTAGAATAGTAGTAAATACAGCTATTTCACTTTACCG